>CACXAG010000067.1 GCA_902765585.1 uncultured Prevotellaceae bacterium | reverse complement strand
ACCCTGCTAACGCCCCTCAAACCCTTTGTCATCGAGGGTGAGAACGCTGCCGTCATGGCTCACTTCGCCAAGGCAGAGGCCATGAGGACCGACCTCGGCCTTCGCGCCATCCGCCGTCAGAACGACACTGGCTATCACTACTTCATCGCCAACCTGACACCACGCGACATCGATGCCGACATCCCGCTGGCCATCCCCTTCCAGGGAGCCACCTGGTATAACCCCATGAATGGCGACATCACTTCCGCCATCGCCCGCAACGGCAAGGTACGTATCACCCTCCGCTCCGGCGAGAGCCGCATCCTCCAGACCTCCGCGCAGCCCGTTCAACAGACCTCCGCGCAGCCCGTTCAGTATGTGGCTGTGGCACAGCCACAAACAGAACAGCCACAAACAGAACAGCTCCCCCTCACCGGCCCCTGGACATTGCGCTTCACCGAGGAGGCGCCTCGCGTCAGCGGCACCTTCCGTCTGCCAAAGCTCCAAACCTGGGAGACGCTCAGCGACTCTGCCGCCATTACCATGGGCACAGGCATCTACGAGACCACCTTCCGCCTGACCAAGGAACAGGCAGCTCAGTCCTGGCAGATAGACCTCGGCGACGTCCGCGAGTCGGCACGGGTCTACATCAACGGACAGTTCATTGGCTGTGCCTGGGCTGTTCCCTTCGTCCTCGATTGCCGCAACACGCTGCGCAAAGGCAAGAACACGCTGCGCATAGAAGTCACCAACCTGCCCGCCAACCGCATTGCCGACCTGGACCGTCGCGGTGTCAAATGGCGTAAGTTCAACGAAATCAACGTCGTCGACATCGACTACAAACGCACAACCTACGATGGCTGGGCACCCATGCCCAGCGGTCTGAACTCCGAGGTAAAGCTCGTTAAATAATACGACAAAACGGCAGACGTCTCTGCCGTTTTGTCGTTATTTTATAAGTCGGCACGCTCTTTGTCCGCCTGTTTTCAGAAACAACTAAAATTATCAGGAGGACAAAACTATGACATTAGACAAGTTTACCATCAAAGCGCAGGAGGCAGTCCAGGAGGCTGTCAACACCGCACAACGCAACGGCCAGCAGACCATCGAACCTGTTCACCTGCTGGCAGGCGTCATGAACAAGGCCAAGGACGTCGTCAACTTCCTATTCCAGAAGTTGGGCGTCAACGGTCAGCAGATAGACATGCTCGTACAGACAGAGCTGCAGCACCTGCCCCGCGTGACAGGCGGTGAGCCTTATCTGTCGGGCGACACCAACCGCGTACTACTCAAGGCACAAGACTATGCCCAGAAGCTCGGCGACGAGTTCGTTTCCTGTGAGCCTATCCTATTGGCTCTCCTCACCGACGGTGCTACGGCAGGCCGCATCCTGAAGGATGCCGGCATCACCGAGAAAGACCTGCGCGCCGCCATCCAGGCCCTGCGCCAAGGACAGAAGGTGCAGTCGCAGAGCGGCGACGAGAACTACCAGTCACTGGAGAAGTATGCCAAAAACCTGGTACAGCTGGCCCGTCAGGGCAAACTCGACCCCGTCATCGGCCGCGACGACGAGATACGCCGTCTGTTGCAAATCCTGTCTCGCCGTACCAAGAACAATCCTATCTTAATAGGTGAGCCGGGTACGGGTAAGACTGCTATCGTCGAAGGACTGGCAGGCCGTATCGTCCGTGGCGACGTGCCCGAGAACCTGAAGGACAAGCAGCTCTACTCACTCGACATGGGTGCCCTGGTGGCCGGTGCCAAATACAAAGGTGAGTTTGAGGAACGTCTGAAGAGCGTCATCAACGAGGTGACGAAAGCCGAAGGGCGCATCATCCTGTTCATCGACGAGATACACACGCTGGTAGGTGCCGGCGGTGGCGAGGGTGCCATGGATGCCGCCAACATCCTGAAGCCCGCCCTGGCTCGTGGCGAACTGCGTGCCATCGGTGCCACAACGCTGAACGAATACCAAAAGTACTTCGAGAAGGACAAGGCCCTGGAGCGTCGTTTCCAGACCGTCATGGTGGACGAGCCGGACGAACTGAGTGCCATCAGCATCCTGCGTGGCTTGAAGGAACGCTACGAGAACCACCACAAGGTACGTATTCAGGACGATGCCTGTATCGCCGCCGTCCAGCTTAGTGAGCGCTACATCAGCGAACGTTTCCTGCCGGACAAGGCCATCGACCTGATGGACGAGGCCGCCGCCAAGCTGCGCATGGAGCGCGACAGCGTGCCTGAGGAACTGGATGAGATTACGCGCCGTCTGGCCCAGCTCGAGATTGAGCGCGAGGCCATCAAGCGCGAGGGCGATGAGCCGAAGATTGCCCAGTTGGACAAGGAGATAGCAGAGCTCCGCGAACAGGAGCAGCAGTTCCGTGCCAAGTGGGAGGGCGAGCGCCAACTGGTGAACAAGATCCAGCAGGACAAGCAGGAGATGGAGAACCTGAAGTATGAGGCCGAGCGTGCCGAGCGCGAGGGCGACTACGGCAAGGTAGCCGAAATCCGCTACTCCAAGCTGAAGGCCCTGGAGGATGACATCAAGTCCATCCAAGCCCGACTGGCTACTGCCCAGGACGGCCATTCGCTGGTACGCGAGGAAGTGACTGCCGACGACATCGCCGAGGTTGTCTCCCGCTGGACGGGCATTCCCGTCACCCGCATGATGCAGAGCGAGCGCGAAAAGCTGCTGCACTTGGAGGAGGAGTTGCACCGCCGTGTCATTGGTCAGGACGAGGCCATCAGCGCCGTCAGCGATGCCGTGCGCCGCTCGCGTGCCGGACTACAGGACCCGAAGCGCCCCATTGCCTCGTTCATCTTCCTCGGCACCACGGGTGTCGGTAAGACGGAACTGGCCAAGGCACTGGCCGAGTACCTCTTCAACGACGAGACCATGATGACGCGTATCGACATGAGTGAGTATCAGGAGAAGCATACCGTCAGCCGGCTCATCGGTGCCCCTCCGGGCTACGTGGGCTACGACGAGGGTGGACAACTGACGGAGGCCGTGCGCCGCAAGCCGTACTCAGTAGTTCTTTTCGACGAAATCGAAAAAGCACATCCTGACGTCTTCAACATCCTGCTGCAGGTGCTGGACGACGGACGACTGACCGACAACAAGGGACGTACAGCCAACTTCAAGAACACCATCATCATCATGACCTCTAACGCCAAGCGCGAGGAGTTGCGACTGACCATGCGTCCGGAGTTCCTGAACCGCATCGACGAAATCATCACCTTCCAGCAGCTGACGCAGGAGCAGATTGCCGACGTGGTACGCCTCCAGATGAAGAAGGTCACCGACATGCTGGAACCGCAGGGCATCCAGTTGCAGATTACCGACCAGGCCATCAACTTCCTGGCACAGGAGGGCTACGACCCCGACTTCGGTGCCCGTCCCGTCAAGCGTGCCATCCAGCACCTGGTGCTCAACGACCTCTCGCGCAAGATTCTGGCCGACCAGGTAGACCGCACCAAGCCCATCATCATCGATGACTTCGGCGACGGCCTGGTCTTCCGCAACTAACAGACGACGCTCCGACTTCGTATTCCGCCTATATACTTCGCCCCGGCCTGCCAAAGCAAGTCGGGGCGATGCTATTATAATTTGAGCTTCGTGCCCGTCAGAAGGCCTCGTCGTCCCAGCCATTCCACTGGCGCGAGGCAGGGTCTTTCGTTCCGTCTTCGTCTACGCCGCCGTAGCTGGTGCCGTCAAGGCCTTTGATGCTGTCACTATTGGCCAGCATACTGGCGGTTTCCATTTCCGTTATCTCCATTTGCGGAGTGATATATGTCTTCTTCATAACTATTTCCTCATTCTTTCTTCGTTGATTACTACCTTCTCGCCACGATGGATATAGACGCCCGTTGCCGCTGGCTTCTTGTCAAGCTTCAAGCCGCTGAGCGTGTACCAGCCGTCATCGTCCGTTCCCATCTGTACGGGGTGGATCTCCGTCGTCTCGTCGCCCACGGAGAGGAATATGCGGGCACCAGACTGACTGACATCTGCCAGCACGTCTTTCAGGGTGAAGTAGGCGCGGAAGCCCTTCATCTTCGTTTTGCCCGTCGAATAGTAGAACTTGTTCTCGCTCAGGAACAGGCTGTTCTCGGGAACCACCGTACCGGCCTGATAGGTGCCGATGAACCATCCTTTACTCTTCGAGCCAACCTTTACATCATCGGGCTCGATGGTCGCTGTTATCGTAAACTCATCAATCTTCTTTGATGTCTTGATAAGGTAAGGAGTGTTGGTCTCGAAATCATCTTCATCCAAATCCACATCCTCAAAGTTGAGCGTAATGCCTATCACATCGGTTCCCTCTTTTTCTGTTTTGTATGATGTGTAGCTTGCCAACTGGACGTCATTGCCGAAAATCTGCTTAAACTGCGCAGCATCTATGTCAAACGGCAGGCAGATGGTGCTCCACTCATTGGCGTTGATGGTACGGATCACCTTAATGTCGCAATCTTCGTCAGTGGCGAACGGCACCCACGTGTAGCTCTCGTCAAGGATAATCTTGTCTGTCACCTTGATAGTGAAGGAAGCAGCGTCGAAGGGTTGGCGCACGGCTCCCTCGTTGTGGGTGAACTCCACTTCCGTCAGAGAGCCTTCCAACTCGTCACCAGCACTGACTTTGTCTCCATCTGCCTGGATAGGAATGCATACCAACAAGCCATCCGTTCCGCCAATGGGCGTTGACGGATTAGTGTAACACGTCAGGATGTGGGTATCGGCGTTCAGGTCAAGGGTACAGATTTCCTCGTCCTGGCCGTCGCCCAGCGTCACGGGCACCTTACCATTGGACTTGGTCACTAACGAAATGCCATCCGGCAGATTCACCGTAAACTGGTAACTCACGTAGTCATGCCCCTTGTCGAAGTGGAACCTGACTTCCAGCATGGACTGGCGCCCCTGCGGCACCAGCACCTCGCCCACTGATATGTACTCCTGAGCCGTTGCCGTCAGGCCGAACAGCATCAGCAGGGCTGATAATAAACTAATCTTTCTCATATTTTATTTGTTTTATTCGTTATATTCGTTGTTGAAAAAAGCTACTTGTTGATGATGTTGATGATTCCCGTCACGTCGGCAATGGAGATCTTCTCGTCCTTGTTCACGTTGGCGGCCTTCTCGATGAAGGTGCCCGAAGTGCTGCCGTTGATGCGGTTGATGACGGCCGTCACGTCGGCGACACTCACCTTACCGTCGTTGTTGGCATCGCCCAGGATGTACTTGCCCACCAGGTTGACCGGCAGGATATTGTTCGTGGGCTTCACGTCCTTCACTTCCTCAGTGCCAGCCATTGGCACGGTGCACAGATAGAGCATCTGGTCGAAGTCGGGCTGGTCGACGGTCAGGGTGACTATCTGTACCTTGTTCTGCTTCTCGGTGGCGTCGTAGAGAGCGGCAGCGTTGAGCGTTTGCTCTGCGAAGGCAGCAGTATTGGCATAAACCACCGGAGAATTGTAGAGGCCCACCTTGACTTTCATGTCGCTGGCCAAAGGCAGCAGCGAGGCGTTGTTCACCTCGGCCATGATGGTGGTCACGCCGTTGGCGTCGGTCTTCTTGCTCAGCATCTTCAGGGCAATGTCCACCTGTCGCACGTTCTGCTGTGTGCCTTCCTGACTGATGGTGCGGCGCGGAGCCACCATCCTGGCGCCTCGGCGGCCCTTGCCCGGCACTCTCAATGCATTGCTGTTGCCTGCAATGAAGCTGGCCTGAACATCATAGTTGATAGTGCCGTTGAAGTCGTCGGTGACGGTATAGTCAGCGCTCAGGTCGATGCTCTCCTGCGGCATGAGCAAAATGTCGTGATGGGTGACCTCATCGCCCAGGGTCAGTTCGATGTTTTTGATAGGCTCGAAGCCGTTGTTGACCACGGTGACGGTGACGGGAATGAGCTGCGAACTGCTCACGTTGTAGGGGTTGTAACTGATCTTGTGGTCGATGGCGTTGTCGAAAGGCACGTCGCTTTCCAATACGGCACCGCCGTCCTCGTCGTTGGTGACGCAGTAGGCCACCCGCATGTTGAGACCGTCTAAGTATCCGTCCATCGAGGCAAGGCTCACATCATCGGGCATGGTAGCCACCTCAACAGGAGTAGAGAAATAGAGATGTTTCTCGTGGCTGCACATCTTGGAGGTGTATAGGCGGTTCTTGATGTTCGCCGTCTGCGTGCCGTCGCTGTTGGAGATGAGCTCCTGGTGGCTCTGTGACCACACCAGACCCACGTCGGCTATGCTACGGGCATTGACGTCAGCCACCAGACGGTAGTCGTTGACGGTGCGGTTGTCCATGCCTAACAGGCCATTGATCTTTCCTGTCGGCTCACCGTTCATGTACAACGAGGTGAGCACGAGGTCGCGGCTGGAGAGCTCGCCATCGCCGTCGTCCTTCTGCACGAGGTAGGCCAGCAGGTTGGTGCCGTCGTAGATGATGGGATCCTCGCCATCGAAATGGTAGAAGGATTTCGGGTCGAGCACGCGCACCAGCTGGGGTTTGTTGGCGGCAATACGGGTGTAGCGGGTATGAGTCTTGTATTTGTATTGCTCGTAGTCGTAGGTGACGCTGACGAATGCCAGGCGGGCTGGCGTGGAGTCGTTGTTGATGTCTTGTTTCAGGGTCATCACCACCAGGATGCTGTCGGGCTCTACGCCGCCACCGCCGTTGTTCTTGATGGTCATCTGGTAGTCGATGGGCACGTTGCGGCGGTTCAGGCGCATAATCTCCATCGGTTCGCTCCACTCCGTGCCGTTGTAGCGCGAGAGCATCAGGCTACCGTCGATGTAGCGGTCGCCGGCATCACTATACATGGCCTTGCCCTGCTGCCAGATGACGGCGGCGTGGGTGGTCTGGAACTGTTCCTTGGTAACGGCCACGGCGGGCGTCACGCAGGCGGAGCCTTCGAGGGAGCCGATTTTCTGGTTCTGCCAGCTGCCGCCCTTCTGTCGCCAGGCAACGTGAATCTCGTTCATCTCGCTGACGCTCTTCTGCTGGGAGAGGGTGTCGGCCCTGAGCAGAGCTTCGCTATTGACAGCAGTGCTCAGCTGCTCGAAAGCTACCACCTCAGCCTTTTCGCTGTAGTCGGAGGCAAAGTCGTACATGGGAGCTTCCACGCCGGTATTGATGAAGTCGGTCTTGCTGCCGTCGTTATACAGTTGCAGGCAGTCGTCGTTGTAGTTGCTGGGAGTCTTCAGGTTGTTGAACAGCAGCGACTCGCCTCCTAACAGATAGGTAGGCCGTGCCATACCGCTTATATTAGATATAATAGGTGTACCGAGGTCGGCTATCACGCGCCGCTTCAGTTTCTTGTAACCCAAGGCGACGTTGCGGCTGGTGGTCTCAAACAGGTAGCCGCGCTCGTAGTCGGGATGCAGGGGGTTCGACCCATTGTTGGGAGCGTAGAACACCTTCTTGACGTTGAAGAGCTTCCACGACTTCTTCTTCTTCCACCACAGGACGCGCACCTCGGCGTAGGCCTCCATGGCAGCCTGGAACGAGGCACGGGCTCCGGCATGGTGAGTGCCGTCGTAGAAGTGGAACACAGCACGGTTCTGCAGGTCGATGCAGGCACCGCCGCGCACGCCGACGGTGGCCTTGGCTATCCAGATGTCGATACCGGCGTAGGCCCAGGCGCACACCTTCAGGCGGCACTGCTGGTCGAGCATGAAGTCTATCTTGGGCAGTGCACCGACATTGCCCTCCATGGCATTGGCATTGATGATTTCCATGGTCATGGCGAGCTTGGCGTCCACGGACATGCCGAAGCCGCCGATGCCGAAGCTGACGGTACCACGGGCGGAAGCGGATGCCTCGAAGGTGATGCCGCCGTCAAGGAAGTTGATTTCAAACTTGCCTGTCTCGCGGTTGATGTGTCCGATGCCGCTGATGAAGCCCTTGATGCCCACGAAGGCAGAGGCAGAGGGGACGCGGGGGATTTCCTCGAAGAAGTCGTCGTCGATGGGCTCAGCCGAGTTGACGGCATCCATGCATGCCTGGAACTGCTCGTCGAAGTAGGCCTTGTCGCCCAGGTCGTCGAGGGCGTCCATCAGCTTGCCGCCAGGGAGGAAGTTGTGCTCATAGACGCCACGCACGATGAAGTAGTCGCCCTCGCGCTCGATGTTGACCGTGAAGGGGAATACGTTGGGCAGCTGGATATTGAACTTGTCGAAGGCCTTGTTCATATCCTTCATGTCGATGCCGTTCTGACGGCCCTGGTCGTCCACCTTGTTCAACTGGATGGAGTTGCCTTCTATCTGTACGTCGCTGGCGGCGGTGAGGGCTGCCATATCGACGGTCTGGTTGTGCAGGTTGGGCAGTTGCAGGATGGTCTGCGTGCCGTTCAGCAGGGCGGGGCTGACGGTGGACTCGGGCTCTATCTTGCCCACGATGTCGAAGTCCACGAGACAGTAGTTCTTCGAGAACGTCGTGAAGTCGGCCGTTGAGAGGTTCTTGACGTGAGTGGGTGCCAATGCTGGGAACTGACTGCCTTCCAGGCGGAACTGATTCACGTCGAGGCCGCTGACATAGGGCACGGTGAAGTTGAGGCGGGCAAAATGCGTGCCTTCCCAACCGTCGGGACC
Source organism: uncultured Prevotellaceae bacterium (assembly GCA_902765585.1). Classification (GTDB taxonomy): domain Bacteria; phylum Bacteroidota; class Bacteroidia; order Bacteroidales; family Bacteroidaceae; genus Prevotella. Next base: position 4,749 of record CACXAG010000067.1, on the reverse strand, counting down.
GAGGCGCTCGTCCTTGACGTGCTTGGTGATTCGCTCGTAGTCCACGGTTTCAGAGTAGTTCACGATGTCGTTGGTGCTGATGGCCTTCAGGTCGGTGGTGTAGATGCTGGCCGTCATGTCTTTACCCTCGGGGTCGAAGTTGCCCTCGCGCTGCAGGGTTTCAAACGAGGCGTTCACCGTCGAATGGCTATCGTCGAGCACAATGGTGTGGCGGCGCCGCTTACCAGTATTTTGAGGGCTGGAGTAGTCGTAGTTCCACAGATACATGGTATGGAGCTGTTGCTGATTGTCGGAGGTCACGACCTCAATGAGTTCGGCATACTGCTGCGAGTCGGTGTTAATCATATAACCGCCAAGTGCTTCGTCGTAGGCCGCCGTACCCGCACCGACGGGGTTGGCCAGGTCTTGATCCACGCAGGCAAAGTTCAGCGTGGCATCGTTGACGGGCTGTCCCTGACTGTCGACGACGGTAATCAGGGTGGTGCCAGCCATCACGTCGTCCCAGTTGACTTCCAACGGAATAAACTGTATGAACTTCTTGGCGGCGTAGTTGCGCTTGAGTTTATCCTGGTAGGAATTTTCCGAATACTTGAGGGCACCCTCGTAGCTGTAAGAGGAGCCTACTATCTTCAGTTCCGGCTTGATGTCGTAGCGCAGTGGCTTGAACTTGTCAACGGGGAAGGGGATACGCATGCGGGACTCTCCGTCGTCGGCAAAGAATTCCACAGGATTGTCGGTATACAATAAGCCAATGTTATTTAAATAATGTATAGAAAAATCCTTTCCACCACTGGTAAAATGATAATAAACAGGGTGGGAGGGGGTACCGTTGAAGTCGAAAAGGAAGGTATAGACATTGGTGAACTTACGATTGACAAACGTGTTGTCGTAACGCAAGTTGTAGCCTGGGTAAAAGACCTCTACGTGATAGGTGCGTCCGTCGGAAGGTGGCATAAAGGTGAAGCAGCCCTTGTAGTGCTTCATGGTCTGAATGGTGTCCTGCTCGCAGGTCAGCGTGACATCGGCACCGTCGAAGGCATCGTCGTAGATGTTGAAAAACGCCTGGCAGCCTTGATACAATTCATCGAAATCTTTTTCAGGATGGAAGAAAATTTCGCTTCCATCCTCTTTAAGTTGGGTGTTCAACGTATTGAAATACTCGATGTTGTCGAACGTGAGGTTGCTATTCACATCCTTTCCGTTCACGCGATAGACGACGTGCCCCTCGGGACTGATGGGTGAGAAGGTCACATCGCACGAATGGAAGCGTTCCAGCACGGCGTCGGGGTTGGTGGTGCACTGGGCCAGGGTGTACAGGGAGAGCTTGTAGCTCTGCGTCTTGTCCAGGTCGGGAGTGGCCATGATGGTGGCGGTGACGTAGGGCAGGTCTTCGTGCAGGTCGAGCCAGTCAGGCACGGGGTCGCCGCTCCGGCTGTCGTAGGTCTCGCTGATGCCCAACTCGGGAATCTCGTAGCCCACGATGAAGCCTTGGGCCGTGAGGTACGACACATCGGCAGTGAGCGTAGGCTGCTTGGAGTAGTGATAATGCTCGTTGGAGCTATAGTAGCCGCCAAACGAGATGTCCTTCAGGCGGGCCTCCAGGGTGGCGGTACTCCGGGCATGGATGATGTTGCCGTTGGCATTTTGCATGTCTAAGAGCACCTCGGCGGTCACGACAGGAGAGCCTATCTGGTCGATGGTAGCATCGGGATGCTCGGTGGTGAAGACGAAGGGCAGATCGTAGAGCCTCCAGATGTGGCTCTCGTCATAGTGGCCATAGAAGGAGCCCCAGTCTTTCACGTACTCTCCACTATAGTACGTCAGCTTGCTGAACTTGTATCGCTCCGTCCACGTGGTGCCGTTGGCATGGGTGTAGACCACGGTGATGCTGTCATCCACCGCCGTCCAGTCCCACGTGTTGTCCAACTGGGCAAAGCAGTCCATCTTGAACTGGAACTTCGGCTGGTTGGTGCCTGCCAGATAGGTGTTGGCATAGTGGACGGGGCGGCTGGGCGACGTCGTCAGGTGGTAGGTGCGCTGGGTGCTGACGTCAGAAGCCAGCGTGGCCGTGAGGGTGACGGTGCCAGTATAGGTTCCCGTATTGAACAGGGGGGCACCGTTGTTGTCGTCAATAGTGGCACCAGCTCCGTCAGCATTGGTCACGCTGTAGGTCACCGTGCCGGCATCGGTGGCGGCGACAGGCGTGCTGGTGATGGCAAGGGGGTAGGTGGTGGCCATAATATTATTGTACCCGTCATCCTGCAAACGAATATTGCTGCCGTCGGCGGGCAAGTCCACAAAGTCGATAGCCGTAGCGAGCACGGGCGTAGCGGCCTCGGACGTCACGGTGACGGCAAACATGCCCTCGCTGCTGGTAAAGAGGTGCCTGACCTCCGTCCAGTCCATGATGTTCTCATCATAAACCTGCTCTTTCCATATTGGGCCAAAATCCAGATTGTAATGGGTGTTTTCCGTGACCGTGGGCGCGGTGACATAGTACGTGACCGTGCCTGTCGTCTCATCCAGGGTGAAGCGGTACGGCTCAATGGTCTGGCTGTCGTCGAGCGTCACGCCGAAAGCGGTGGCAAACTCGCTGAGACGGGCACGCTTGATGACGCGCCAGTTGTCCATCTTGGCGGTGATGATCATCGTCTCGCCGCTCTTGAAGGACGTCTTGTTGATGCTGATGTTGGAGAACGTAGGATAGAAATCTCCAGGGTACATCTCCAGGGCGTAGGTCAACAGGTTGCCCATGTCCTCACGCGAGAAGAAGATGCGGTTGATGGCGCCCTCGGCAGGGTTGGCCACCTCGAACGGTCCCACCTCGCAGACTTTATAGGCGACAATCTTTGTCGTTTGGCTTCCTATCTGCGTATTGTCATATTCCGAATATTCGCCTTTATATTGATAGGAGTAGAGATATTCGTCATCCTGCGGATGGTAGAGATACAAGACCTCGCGGCCCACAGCGCCCACATTAATGGGGGTAAGCACCACCTCGCGAGTCCTCGACATAGCGTAGTCGTCGGCATTATTGGCCAGTCCCGTATGGTCGGTGTAGCGCGTCTGAATCACCATGCGGCTGTCGGCAGTCACCCTGATGGGGGTATTCAAGCCTAATCTGAAGATGACGTTCTCGCCCCAACGGAAGCAAAAGATTCGATTGAAATCGTAGGGGTTGGCATTGATAGCCTCCTGCAGCAGTTCCAGTTGGGAGGTATAGGTACACTGCTCCGGCTCTTCGTCGACATGGGTGATGTTGCTAAACACCAGCGTCTGATACTCGGCATCGGCATGGTTGGTCCTGAGCACGGTCATAGCCTCGAAACCCTTGAAGGTCTTCGTGGTCTCGCCAGGAAGAAACGTTATCGTCTGTCCGAATTGGTCAGCACGACCCAAAAAGGCGATGGTGATACTAGCCTCTCGGGAGGCCGTGGCCCCTAACGGTCGGCTGATGGTGACTGAATCCGCATCGGCGAAGTACACGCCCGGATATTTCGGGTCTGTATGTCCACCGGTAAACGTGATGATGTCGCGGTCGTTGTCCGCGCTGACATCGAGGCTTGCGCCGAACAGCAGCAGCACTGCCATGAGGCACAGTTGCACCAGCCATCCATCCGGGATGCGGTACTCATGGGTCTTTAGTCTGGTTGTTTTCATATTCTTAATGATTAAATGTTATTTCCATTTAGTTATACTACTTCTTAGTTATATTACTTCCGAAGCATCACATACCTTCTGACGGAGCAGAACTCTCCCTGACTCCGCCTGCTGCAAAGGTACGAAATATCCACCAAACTTCCAAACGATTCGGAGAATATTTTTCGTCAAGCTTGTTTGGGAAACGAAGCGGACTCACTTTGTTACCGTTTAAAGTTCGTACGCCTGCGATTGTCACTCGGTCTTACCGCGAAGGGATATTTCCGTCTGGAGTCCTTACGCTCGTCTTGCAGAGCTCAGCGAGCGTGAAGTGCTCGCTGAGTTTTGCTTTCTTGTTAATTGTTACTGTTTCCATTTTTACTTTTTTACTTTAGTAAATGCAACTGCGTAACTGTGTAACTGCGTTGGCAAGGAAGCCCTGCCNCTTGTACTTAGCCTTGGTGGTGCCGTTCTCCACAAACTCATCCACCTTTACTACCAGACCATCCTTCAGCAGACGGAACACCCTGGCACGAGCTGATGTGTTGTTCTTCAGCGCGAAGCAGCGAATAACGTCCTCAATGGTAAATTCGATATTAAGGGCTTCTTCTGGCTTAACATTGAAGAACTCGCGGTTATTCCGAATACGTAAGTTGGTAAAACGCTCAATATAGCGATGCACCAATTTCTCAGCCTCATTGTACTTAGCTGTCTTCATCGTGGCAAAAATCTCGAAAGGCAGAGGTACTGAAGTATTATCAAGCTCTTTAATTCTCACATCCACAGGACGCGAGCTTTTGCCAATCTTAATCCAATCTTCTCTGAAGCTTGGATTGGTTAGAATGTAAACGTAGCCAGGTTCTTTCTTTGCCATATCTTGTTCTTTATTGTATCACAATAGGCTCTGCTAAATACTTTGCTTAGAGAGTCTTGTCAAGAAGGATTTTGTATGCTTGTATTCGTTTCCTTACTATTGTTCATATTACATATAACTAGTAACAAGTCAATTCACTTCTATACAGCAGCTTACTTCGTTATAATATCTCGCAGGTCGTTGTAATTACGCACTACATCATAGGTAACAGCGGAGTCGCCTATGGTGGCGAAATG
>CACXAG010000066.1 GCA_902765585.1 uncultured Prevotellaceae bacterium | reverse complement strand
CATCTGCATCGCAGCAGCCGTCTTCGTCTGGCGACTGGTTCCCGAGACCAAGGGTAAGACGCTGGAGGATATGAGCAAGCTCTGGAAGTGGAAGGGTTACGATGCCGTCAACCGTCTCGAGAAAGTGTTTGAGTAATGCACTAATTGATAATTGATAATTGACAATTGATAATTATATGAAACGAATTCTTGTTGCAGAAGATAATGACAGCAACTACATGCTGATGAACTATATCCTGAAGAAGGACTATGAGTTTTTCCGTGCCAAGAACGGGCAGGAAGCTGTTGAGAAGGCGCTTGCCGAGAAACCCGACCTGGTGCTGATGGACATCAAGATGCCCGTGATGGATGGTCTGGAGGCGGCGCGTGCCATCAAGGCACAGGCTCCTGACCTGCCCATTATTGTCCTGACTGCCAATGCGTTCGACAGCGACCGCGTGGCAGCCCGGGAGGCTGGCTGCGACGACTTCCTGTCAAAGCCCGTCAATGCAGCCCTCTGCCTGCAGACCATCAAGAAATACATTGGAGTATAGAGATATACTCAATAAAAAGAAGGGAAGTTCCGCGAACTTCCCTTCTTTTTTATAGCTACAAAACTGTTTCGGCTATAGGTAGCCTAACCAGCGCAGGATGTCGTTGAGGTTGGCGACGACCATGAGGAGGATGAGGATGCCGAAGCCGACGTACTCGGCGCGTATCATGAACTCCTCAGAAGGCTTGCGACGGGTAATCATCTCGTAGAGCAGGAACAGCACATGACCGCCGTCGAGGGCAGGAATGGGCAGGATGTTCATGAAGGCGAGGATGATGCTGAGGAAGGCCGTCATCTTCCAGAACATATACCAGTCCCACATGGGCGGGAAGAGGCTGCCGATGGCTCCGAAGCCGCCTAACGACTTGGCACCCTCAGCAGAGAAGACGTACTTCATGTCGTCGACGTATGATGCCAGCACATGCCAGCCGTACTTGATGCCGGCGGGGATGCTCTCCAGGAAACCGTACTCCACCGTCTTGGGCTTGTAGATTCCTGATAAGCTCTGCACCACAAAGCCTAACTTGAGTTCGGGCGTCAGGGTGACATTGCAGGTGTCACGCTGCTCTGCGTGCTCGATGACGAGGGTGACAGTACGGGCCTTCAGCGAGTCGGCCTGCGTCTTGGCAGTCAGCAGCAGGTCTTCGCGGCGACCCAACTGGTCGATGAACTCATTGTAGGAGTCGATGGGGGTATTGTTGATGGCCAGGATGCGGTCGCCCTTCTTCATGCCAATCTGTGCTGCCGGTGTGCCAGGCAGGACGCTGTCGACAACGGCAGGCAGCAGGGGGCGCACAAACGAGGGATTGGCCTTGAGCATGCCCAGCAGGTTGAGGTCGCCAGGCAGCGCGATGCTCATGGGCTTGCCGTCGCGGACGATGTCCACGCGGTGGGCCTCGGAGATGTCACGGTAGAGGTCGGCAGAGAAGTCCTTGAACGGCTTCGCGTCCGTACCTATTAATATATCACCATCCTTGAAGCCATACGACTTGGCCTCCTGATTGAACTTCATACCCAGCGTCATGTCCTTGACGGGGATATAGGTGTCGCCCCAGTAGAACAGGATCATCGAATAGATGAACAACGCCAGCAGGAAGTTGACCAACACGCCGCCAATCATGATGAGCAGTCGTTGCCACGTGGGCTTGGCGCGGAACTCGTACTCCTGAACGGGTTGCTTCATCTGCTCTGTATCGAAGCTCTCGTCTATCATGCCTGCTATCTTGCAGTAGCCACCCAGCGGCAGCCAGCCGATACCGTACTCCGTGTCGCTGTTTTTGGGTTTGAACTTGAACAGGCTGAACTTCCAGTCGAAGAAAATGTAGAACTTATCCACCCTGACTCCGAAGAGCTTGGCGAAGAAGAAGTGACCACCCTCGTGCAGCAGTACCAGCAGCGAAATGGCCAGCATGAATTGTAATACTCTGATTAAAAATACTTCCATAATTTTAAGGTATAAGTGAATAATTCAAGTTTCTCAAGCTTCGCAAAGACAGCCTGAAAGGCTGGAAAGCCCCCAGCCCAGGGCATCGTCTACTCACATCCTTGCACCCAGGGCGATGCCCTGGGCTAAGTGGTTTTTGGCCTTTCAGGCCATTTCTACGCAGGTTTTTCATTACTTGCGAAACTTGAATGAATAATCTTTTCCCTTTACCATCAATTCCGTTGCGATGTGGCGGGCCTCGGCGTCAGTCTGGATATAGGTGTCGTAGTCGGGCGTAGCCGAGTAGGTGCAACGCTGCATGGTCTCGGCGATGATGTCGCTCATCTGGAGGAACGAGCAGCGGTCGTCCAAGAATCCGCGGTTGACGATTTCGTTGGCTGCATTGACAATGCAGGGCATGTTACCGCCTTTGAGGATGGCCTCGAAAGCCAGGGCCAGACAGCGGAACTTCTGCAGGTCGGGCTCGAAGAACTCCAGTTTCTGGGCAAAGAAGTCCAGCCTGCTGCCACTCAGCGGCAAGCGGTTGGGGTAGGAGAAGGCATACTGGATGGGCAGCCGCATGTCGGGCACGCCGAGCTGCGCCTTGACGGCACCGTCGCAGAACTGGACCGCCGAGTGGACGATGCTCTGCGGGTGTACCAGCACTTGTATCTGCGAGGCGTTGACGCCGAAGAGCCATTTGGCCTCGATGACCTCGAAGCCCTTGTTCATCATCGTTGCCGAGTCGATGGTAATCTTAGCGCCCATGTCCCAGGTGGGATGGCGCAGGGCATCGGCCTTGGTGACGTGCTGCAACTGTTCCATGGTGAACTGGCGGAAGGGACCGCCTGAGGCTGTAAGCAGGATTTTCTCTATTGGGTTGTCACCCTCGCCAGCCAGGCTCTGGAAGATGGCTGAGTGCTCGCTGTCGACTGGCAGTATGGGGACATGGTACTGGTTAGCCAGCTGGCATATCAGCTCGCCAGCTACCACCAGCGTCTCCTTGTTAGCCAGCGCGATGGCCTTGCGGGCCTTGATGGCATGGATGGTAGGTGACAGTCCTGCAAACCCCACCATGGCGGTGAGCACCATGTCGATGGGCTCTGCCTGTACGATGTCGTCAAGTGCCCTGGCCCCGGCATACACCTTCACGTCGGGCAGGTCGTCCATCAGTCGGCGCAAGTCGTCATAGCGTGCTTCGTTGGCAACGACGACGGCAGCGGGGTGGAACTTGTGTGCCTGCTCTGCCAGCAGTTCTATGCGATTGTTGGCGGTCAGACAGTATACCTCATACCTGTCGGCATGTTCCTCGATGACCTGTAGCGCCTGTGTGCCAATCGACCCTGTGGAGCCGAGGATGGCTATTTGTCGTTTTTTCATAATTCTAATAGTCCTTTGGGTATATTCATGGTGATACGTTTTCCTTCCCAGTCGATGTCCGTGATGAGGTCGTCGTTGGCAGGAATCAGCGTGCCGTCCTCCAGTTCGAAGAGGATGTTGGCCGTTTGGTCGTCGATGGCAGCAATGGTGCCGACGCGCCTGTTGCCCTTGGCTTCTACGATGTCGAAACCCACAAGGCTTGCCAGCGAAGGCATCTCGTCAGCCTCTTCTGCCAGGGCGCGGGGGAAGTAGACGTCGCAGCCCGTCAGTTCGGTGGCGCGCTGCTGGGTGTCGATGTCGCAGAACTTCACCAGACAGACGCTATCGTTGCGGAAGCGGTACTCCTCCATGTAGAAGGGCACCAGAATGCCGTCCACGTCCAATACCAGGTAGTCGGCATCCACCCGGTCAAAGATGTCGTCGTCAAACTGCAACGATACCTCGCCCTTGATGCCGTGGGCCTTGCCTATGCGGCCTATCTTGTAAACGTCCTCTGCCTTTATCATATTCTCTCTATCTTGGCGCCGAGGGCGTTCAGACGGTCTTCTATATGTTCGTAGCCACGGTCTATCTGCTCGATATTGCTGATGGTGCTGGTGCCGCTGGCACTCATGGCCGCTATCAGCAGGGCGATGCCGGCGCGGATGTCGGGACTCGACATGCGCTGTGCTCTGAGGGCGCGGCTGCGGTCATGGCCTACCACGACGGCCCGATGCGGGTCGCAAAGGATGATCTGGGCACCCATGTCGATGAGTTTGTCGACGAAGAACAGGCGGCTCTCAAACATCTTCTGATGGAAGAGCACCGAGCCGCGGGCCTGGGTGGCAACCACGATGAGCACCGAGAGCAGGTCGGGCGTCAATCCCGGCCAGGGAGCGTCGGCCAGCGTCATGATGGTACCGTCGATGAACGAGTCCACCACGTAGTGTTTCTGTCGGGGAATGTAGAGGTCGTCGCCGTCGATGTCGATTCTGACACCCAGCCGTCGGAAGGCGTCAGGGATGATGCCGAGGTCCTTCACCGACACGTCCTTGATGCGCACACCATCGCCGCATACGGCAGCCATGCCGACGAACGAGCCCACTTCAATCATGTCGGGCAGCAGACGGTGTCTCGTTCCCTTCAGGCTTTTGACGCCGACGATGGTCAGCAGGTTCGAGCCGATGCCGCTGATGTTGGCCCCCATGCGGTTGAGCATGTGACAGAGCTGCTGGATGTAGGGTTCGCAGGCAGCATTATAGATGGTGGTGGTTCCCTCGGTCAGGACGGCAGCCATGATGACGTTCGCCGTACCAGTCACCGACGCTTCGTCGAGCAGCATGTAGCCTCCCCTCAGGCTTTTACCTTGCGGGGCGCTGATTTCGTAGACGTCGCGATTGGGGATATGGCGGAACTGAGCACCCAGCTTGGCAAATCCCAGGAAGTGGGTGTCCAGACGGCGGCGCCCAATCTTGTCGCCACCGGGTTTGGTGACGATGGCCTTGCCCATACGTGCCAGCAACGGTCCGATCATCAGTACCGAACCGCGCAGTTGGGCGCACTTGTGGACGAACTCGTCGCTCTCTAAGTATTTCAGGTCCAGCTCGTCAGCCTGGAAGGTGTAGCTATTCTCTGTCGGCTTGTTTTCCACCTTCACGCCGATGTCCTTCAACAACCGGATGAGGTTGTTGACGTCGCGGATGTCAGGGATATTGCTGATGGTGACAGGCTCGCTGGTCAACAGCGCGGCACAGATGACCTGCAACGCCTCATTCTTGGCACCCTGTGGCGTAATGGTGCCGCTGAGCAGGTGTCCACCTTCTATCTTGAATGATGCCATATCTGCTATTTACTTTTTCTTCTTGCGTTTGCCGGTGCTTTCGTTGGTGACAGGCTTCTGTACCTGGTCGAAACGGAACGTCGACAGGTCGAGCTGGATAATGCCGTCGGTGAAGCGTGCCAGGTCGTCGGCCACCTTCTCGTCGTCCATGGAACCGTGTCCCCAAGCTGCCAGACTGCGTTTCATCTGGTTGGCTGTCTGGCGTGTCAGCTCGTCGCGCTCAGCACCTGCCGGCATCGACTTCAGCTTTTCAAAGGTTTCAGCCAGCAACAGTCCATAGTGGCGCAGGTAGGGCTTTTCGCTACCAGGGCGCTTCATGGGCTGAGGCTTGGTGAGTATCTTCTCGGCATCGTTGACGTCGTAGGGCCAGTCGATGTCGAGCTGCTTGTGGCTCATCAGGTACAGGTGGTCCCACAGCGTTTGTTCGTAGTCGGGATTGGTGCGCAGCTGGGGATTCTTGTTCTCCATCTGTCGCACGATGGTCTGTGCGCAGCGGTTGCGCTCTTCCTTGGTAGGCAGGCTGACCGCCAGCTCTATCATCTTCTGTATCTCACGGCCATATTCGGGCATTACCAGCCTCTCCCGCTGGGTGTTGTAGTCTAATCCTTTGATATTCATTAATTTTATATTTCTAATTCTTAATTCTTAATCGGCAAAGCCGACATTTTTTAATTTTTAATTTTTATTTTTTTAAGCAGCGGCTTTGACTTGATGGCTACGAAGTCCTTCAGGTAGAACGGCACGAAGTATGCTACGTCCTCGAATTGTTCGTTGAGAAAACGCCGTTCTGCCAGGGGCTGCATCCATTTGGCTATGGGCTCAATGCCATCAATATAATGAGCATTGGGATGGTTGATGGTGTCCATGCACTTGGCAGCACCAGGTCCGAAGAAGTAGATGGGACGCTGGTCCAGGTACTCCTTATAGGTGTCAGCATCGACAATGTCGGCACTCACGGGACGTATAGGTTTTAAAGCCCTGTCGTAGAGTGCGGCATAGACCTCCATGCGTCGTGCGTCGAGCATCGGACAGAGGAGGGGCTCCTGGGAGTCGGATGATGAGGACCCAGCAATGATTTCCCTCAGCAATACGGGCACGCAGAGCAGTTCCAGCGTGGGAACGGCGATGAGTTTCAGGTCACGTCCATAGCAGATGCCCTTGGCCATCGACACTCCGATGCGCAGACCCGTATAGGAACCGGGACCGCAGCTGACGGCGACAGCATCGAAAGGAATGGCGTGATTGTCGGTGAACGACAAGGCCTCGTCAACCATCGTTCCTAACTTCTCGGCTCCAGCGCCATGCTCACCGTGTTCCACCTGTTCGAAGATGCATTGGCCGTCTTCTGAGACGGCCACGGAGCAGGCATTAGTGCTGGTCTCAATATGTAGAATGGTAGCCATGTTCTCTTATTCCTTATTATTTTAAGGTGCAAAGGTACGAAAAATAGTGCAAATATCCTCTTATTTCATAATTATTTTGTACCTTTGCAACCATATTTAAGAAAAAACACAATATCATGATACAGTCAATGACGGGCTATGGCAAGGCTGTCGTAGCTTATAAGGGAAAGAAAATCAATGTAGAAATCAAGTCACTTAACTCCAAGCAGCTTGACTTGACCACACGTATCGCTCCGCTCTATCGTGAAAAGGAGATGGAAATCCGACAGCTCATTGCCGAGCGCGTCATCCGTGGAAAGGTGGAGTTCTGCCTGTGGATTGAAAAGGATGCTGCAACGGATGCTGTGCCTGTGAATACGGCGTTGATGGACAGCTACTACCAGCAACTGCGCCGTTTTGCCGATGACCACCAACTGTCTGGTACGGACTGGATGACAACGCTGGTGCGCATGCCGGACGTTCTGTCGAAGACAGAGGTGGAGGTGCTCGATGAAGAGGAATGGGTTGTAGCGCGGCAGGGCGTTCTCGAGGCTATCCAGCACCTGGTGGACTTCCGTACCCAGGAGGGTGCCGCCTTGGAACAGAAGTTTGCCGAGAAGGTCGATAACATCGAACGGCTGATGCTGTCAATAGAGCCCTACGAGAAGAGTAGGGTAGAGAAGATTCGTCAGCGTATCATCGATGGTCTGAAACAGATTCCCGGGGCGGAATACGACAAGAACCGCCTGGAGCAGGAACTGATCTATTATATCGAAAAGTTAGACATCAGCGAGGAGAAGCAGCGCTTGACCAACCACCTGAAGTATTTCCGCGAGACCATGGCTGACCAGCCCGGACAGGGCAAAAAGCTGGGCTTCATCGCTCAGGAGATGGGGCGCGAAATCAATACTACGGGTTCCAAGTCCAATCAAGCCGAGATGCAGAACATCGTCGTCATGATGAAGGACGAACTCGAACAAATCAAGGAACAAGTGCTGAATGCCCTTTAGAATTGAAGGATTGAAGAATTGAAGTCTTTTTGAAGAATTGAGAGAAATGAAAGGAAAAATGTTAATCGTGTCGGCTCCCAGCGGTAGTGGTAAGAGCACTATCGTCAATTGGTTGATGCAGGAGCATCCGGAGTTGAAACTGTATTTCTCCATCAGTTGTACCAGCCGTGCTCCTCGTGGAACGGAGCAGAACGGTGTAGAGTATTTCTTCTTGACTCCGAAGGAGTTTAAGGAGAAGATAGCAAATGACGAATTCCTCGAATATGAGGAGGTCTATGAGAACCGCTTCTACGGCACGCTGAAAGCACAGGTGGAGAATCAGCGTTCGGCAGGACAGAATGTCGTATTTGACGTCGACGTAAAGGGTGGTATCAATATCAAGAAATTCTATGGTGACGATGCCCTCAGTCTTTTTATTCAGCCTCCCTCTGTTGAGGAATTGCGCCGCCGTTTGGAAGGTCGTGGTACGGATACCGCTGAGGCTATCGAACAACGTCTGGCCAAGGCTGAATATGAGATGACATTTGCTCCTCAGTTTGATAGTATCATCGTGAATGACAACTTAGAGGCAGCCAAACAGGAGACGCTGCAAGTTGTAAAGGCTTTCCTCGGATGAAGAAGATTGCCATCTTTGGTGGTAGTTTTAACCCCATTCATGTCGGGCATATTGCCTTGGCGCAGGCGGTGCTGGAGCAATGTGGCATGGATGAGGTGTGGCTGATGGTGTCGCCACAGAATCCGCTGAAGCTGGAGGCAGACCTGTTGGACGATAAGTTACGTCTGGCATTGGCGCAGAAAGCCTTGGAGGGTGTAGAGGGTGTTAGGGCCTGTGACTATGAATTTCGCCTGCCCAAGCCGTCCTATACCTGGAACACCCTGCAACATCTGGTTCAGGACTATCCCTCCTATACCTTTGTACTGCTGATAGGTGGCGACAACTGGGCTCGTTTCACCCGTTGGCGCCACTGGAAGGACATCTTGTGGCATCACGACGTGGTGGTATATCCCCGCGACTCCTATCCCGGCACCATCCAGGTTCCGTTGTTACCTGTGAGCAGCACGGATATTCGCCGTAAGGTAAAAAACGGCGAGGACATCAGTTGCCTGGTGCCCTCGTCCATTGTCTCTGATGTGGAGTGTTACTACCGGTAGCCTTCCACGCGTTTTTTCCAGTTCTTTTTAGTTGTCGGGATCGCCCTGATAGTGGTAGGGTTGGACGTTGGGATTCTCGCCCGTGTAGTTGCTGGGCAGCGTGATGTCCCTGATAAGACGTTTGCCGTAATCACCGCGGACAGCACCAGTATTCATCAGCAAATCAGCATATTTGATGGTAGGGATGACGATACCGAAAATGCCGATGCCCACACGTGTACCCTCAGGATGGATATTGTTGCGTATATAAGCAGTCTTATAGAAAAGGTGCGAATAGATTTCCAACTTGTTCAGCTGTTTGTAGGTCTCCCACATCTCGGGGTTGGTCAACGTGGAATCGGTATGGGTGAATACGCGTCCGATATTGCCCACATAGTCGTCAATGGCGTCATTTGTAATGCTGTCACTGGCCTGCAGGCACTCGTGGATGTTGTCTTCCATCTGCCAGCGCATCATGCTGTCGGAAGGCCGTGTCATAGCGGCTACCACGAGCAATATGCAGCCGATGGCAAGGAGAATGATGATTTTTCCCAGACAGCTGTGTGTAAACTCCTGTACGGCCGTCTGTTTCTTGTAGGTATTACTGTTGAATTGCTCCATAGTTTTTTGTTATGATTTAGATGTGATTACCGTTGTCGTGTAGCAGGTTCATGAACTCCTGCCTTGTCTTTGCCTGGTTGAAGGCTCCGCAGAACTCACTGGTCGTAGTAATACTGTTTTGTTTTTCGACACCTCTCATCTGCATGCACATGTGGCGTGCCTCGACGACGACCATGACACCCAGCGGCTTGAGGGTCTGCTGGATGCATTCCTTGATTTGCAATGTGAGTCGTTCCTGTACTTGCAACCGGTGGCTGTAGATGTCTACGACGCGGGCTATCTTGGATAGTCCGGTGATGTAGCCGTTAGGAATATAAGCCACATGTGCCTGGCCATAGAAGGGCAGCATGTGGTGCTCACACATGGAGAAGAAGTCGATGTTTTTGACGATGACCATCTGCGAATAGTCTTCTTGGAAGAGGGCATCGGTGAGCACCTTGTGGGCGTCCATCTCATAGCCTCGCGTCAGTACTTGCATGGCCTTGGCCACACGCATAGGGGTTTTCAGCAACCCTTCGCGGTCGGGGTCTTCACCCAACAGACGTAGGATTTCTCGGTAGTGCCCCGCCAATTCGTCGAGACCTTCACGGAATATTTCGTTTTCTGGATACATCCTTTCTTCTTTAACTCCTTAACTTTTTTAATAAGGCACTGTGATTTTTCCCTTGACGATGGTTGCTTGCGAGAAGCCCATCTTGCGGAGGCCTATCAGCATCTGGTGCGCTTCCTCGTAAGTGCGGAAATTACCCACGCGACAAATCCACCGCGGAGAGTAGAAATGTACGTAGACGGGGACGTTGTTGAATTGTGCCTTGATTTCGTTGCCTATGCGCTCAGCCTCCTGACGGTCCTTGCGTGAATTGCCGCCGGCAAAGGCCTGTACGCGATAGCCGGTGACCTTATAGCCTCGCATCAGCTTCTTGGTGGTGGTAGGCTGTTCTGCAGCTTCCTCCTCCTTACTGCCATCGGCATTGGTGAGCGAACCGTCTTGCTCTTGCTTGCCAGTGGTTGCCGTGTTGGGAGCATTGGCCGTAGTTGTTGCATTTGCCCCATTTGCCATAGTTGTTGCATTCGTTGTATTTGTCGTCTGACTGCTTGTGCCAGTTGACGTGGGGCCCAGCTTTGCCGAGTTCACCAACTGGTCGATGCTGTCAGACTGATGAATGACGATTGTCCCCGTCGCCGTTCCCTTGTTCTGAATGCGCTGCGTAAAGGTCTGAGCAGACAATGAGAAAGGTAAAAAAGTAAAGAGGAAGAAAGGTAAAACCATGAATACCCTCTTAACTATGGTATAGTTGTTTGTCTTCATACGCTCTGTCCTTTTCACTCTTTATACTTTTTTACCTTCTTCTTTTATTTTTTACTTCTTCCAAGCGTCGATGATGCCCTTGAAGTCAGCACACTTCAGCGAAGCGCCGCCAATCAGTCCACCGTCGATGTCGGGCTTGGCAAACAGCTCAGGAGCGTTGCTGGCCTTGCAAGAACCACCATACAGGATGCTGGTGTCGTCGGCAACGGCCTGACCATACTTCTCAGCGATGATGCTACGGATGTAGGCGTGAATCTCCTCAGCCTGCTCGGCGGTAGCGGTCTTGCCGGTACCGATAGCCCAGATGGGTTCGTAGGCGATGATAATCTTGCGGAAATCTTCCTCGGCAAGGTTGAAGACACTGCCTTCCAACTCGGCCTTTACGACCTCGTTCTGCTTGTTGGCCTCACGCTCTGCCAGACTCTCACCGATGCAGAAGATGACCTTCAGACCGTTCTTCTGGGCCAGCAGCACCTTCTCCTTCAGAATCTCGGGAGTCTCCTTGTAATATTCACGACGCTCTGAGTGACCCAGGATGACATACTGTGCACCTGTAGACTTCACCATCTCGGCGCTAACCTCACCCGTGAAGGCTCCCTTCTCCTTGTCGGCGCAGTTCTCGGCACCCAGACCGATGATGTTCTGGTCGATAGCCTGTGCTACTGATGCGAGGTGGATGAACGGTGTGCAGATGACTACGTCGCAGTTGGGTTTGTCTGCGGTGAGTGCTTCGTTCAGTTCCTTAGCCAGGGCAACGCCCTCTTGCAGGTTCAGGTTCATCTTCCAGTTGCCTGCTACAATCTTCTTTCTCATTTTTAATAGAATCTTTAAATGTTAATAATATGTATACTTTATCTTTTTACTTCAATTCTTCATTGCAACGCCACACTCTCAAAGAGAGAATTTTTCAATTTTTCAATTTTTTATTCTTCCACGCCCACAGACGGTCAGCAAGTACCAGCAGAGCCAGCGGCAGCAGATACCACAGGACGATAATGAGTATCTTTTCGGGGATGGTGTCTTCGTCCAGCTGTCCTATGCTGAGTTGTTCCAGCCGTCCCGTCAGTACGCTCTCGTCGGGCAGACGGTTGTGGCTCCATTTGCGGACGATGGTGCCATTCTTCAGCAACAACAGTCCCGGATTGCTTCGGATGACAGTTTTCAGCGTCGTGCCGTCGGTCAGACAGAAAGGATATTCCGCTCCTGTCGTCTCACGCCACATGCCGATGCCTTGGTCACCGCTGGCGGTCAGACAGTAGAACGGATAGCCGTTGTCCTTGGCATATTCGTAGACCTGGTTAATCAGGTCGAGCTGGCTGTCGTCAGCCTGTTCCAGATAGGGCGCCACCAGCAGGAGGGTATAGCCGGGCGTCGTCAGTATCTGTTCGGTGATATCCTCCATGTCGTCCTGCTGTTCGATGAAGAACTCAGCATAGGGCGATTCCTGTCCTTCCATCATCTGCTGCCACCCTTTTTGCAGGTTGACGCCCACATGATAGGGGCGGAAGTCGAAATATGGGCGGTCGTAGAGCGACCATCCCGATACCGCCAGAATAAACAGTACGGTATAGCTAATGACAAGCCATTGGTTGGACTTCGACACGAAGCGTACCATGAGCAAGGGCCAGCGCCAGACGATGAAGGCCAACAGCAACAAGATGGCGTTCTTGCCGAATGTCTGCCAGTTGGTCAGCACGATGGCGTCGCCAAAGCATCCGCAGTCGCTGATGGGATTAGTGAGTGCCAGCCATAGCGTGAGTGGTGTCAGCACCAGCATCAGTATCAGCGTCAGCAGCGATGCCGACCTGCGTCGGATGGCCAGGAGCAGGCAGGTGCCCAACAGAAACTCCAGTGCCGACAGCAGTACGGAGAGTGTCAGCGACATGATGGAGGGGAAGTATTCGCCGAGGTGTAGCGCTCCAAGGTAGTCGTCTATCTTGTATTGTGTGCCCATGGGGTCGACGGCCTTCACAAATCCCGAAAAAATCAGTGTGACGGCCAAAACGACACGGGCAATATTTACGACTATCTTCTTCAACCTCTTACTTCTTACCTCTTACCTCTTACTTCTTACCTCTTACTTCTCACTCAGCTTGATGACTCCGAATACAGCATAGTTGATGATGTCCATGTAGTTGGCATCAATGCCCTCGCTGACCAGCGTCCTGCCCTCCAGGTTCTCTATCTCTTTGACGCGTTCTATCTTCGTGAGGATAAAGTCCGTATAGCTGCTGACGCGCATGCCGCGCCAGGCCTCGTCGTAGTCGTGGTTCTTGCGCTTCATCAGTTCCAGGGCCTCCAGGGCATATTGGTCATAGAGTTCCATGGCTCTTTCCACGCTGATGTCCACCGTGTCCGAGAACCCGTTGCTGAGCTGTATCAACCCGACAATGCCGTAGTTGATGAGTGCCATGAACTCGGGCTTGATGCCTTCGCCCACCAGCGACTCTTTCTTGATTTCCAACGAACGGATGCGCTTGGCTTTGATAAACAGCTGGTCGGTCAGCGACTGTGGACGCAGAATGCGCCACGAAGCCCCATAGTCGTGGAGCTTCTTCTCGAACAGGGAACGGCAATCTCCAATTACCTGTTGGAACTGCTGGTTGGTTTTTTCTTCGTGTGTAGACATAATGCGGCTGCAAAGGTACGAATAAGTGAAGAAAATGCAAAAGAAAAACCGCATTTTCTTTTGCATTTTCATAGTATATACCCTTATTTTACCTACTTTTGGTATCGTCGGGAATCATTCTTACCTTACAACAACTTCCTTTCCGTTGACGACGTAGAGGCCAGAAGGCAGTTCGGCAAGTGATGTTGCCCGCATGCGTAAGCCGTTGATGTTGTAGAGGCCTTTCGAGGTGTCAATGGTCTCGTCGGCATCAACTTTGTTGATGGCGGTGGGTTCGCCACCGTTCAGTCCACGGACGAAACCGGCATAGGCGTGCTTGCTCTGGACTGTCGAGTTGGTCTTGACATAGTTGCCGACATCCGTACCAGCACCCAGCTTGAAGTTAGGGTATTTTGAGTAGTCAATATACTCTTTGAGCCCCAGATAGTTGTCCAAGTAGCGGTAGTTGTCATCGTTGGGCTTGCCCTGCTCAAATTTTTCCTGGGCCATAGCTGAGACCGACAGGCAGACGGCAGTCAATAATAAGTAGATTTTCTTCATAAAATGTAGTTACTAAATGATAAAGACTTTGAACTTTCATGCTAATATGGCGCAAAGATACAAACATTCAGGCAGGAATCCAAACTTCATGGCACATTATTTTGTTTTTCGCTCGCTTATTTGTACCTTTGCACGCTGAACTGAAACTATCATTGCATGAAATTATATTCAGACCAGGCCCTGGCCAAGATATTAGACCGTCCTGTTTTCCATCTGATTGGCGATGCTGCTGACCGCTTGGGGGTGGAATGCTATGTGGTGGGCGGTTACGTTCGCGACATTTTTCTGGAACGTCCTTCCGATGACATCGACGTTGTCGTCGTGGGCAGCGGCATTGCTGTTGCCGAGGAGTTGAAGCGGCAGTTGGGTCGCAAGGCACACCTCAGCGTGTTTAAGAACTTTGGTACGGCACAGGTGAAGGTGAGAGGTAAGTGGGGAGAGGTGAGAGGTGAGACAGAGGTGGAGTTCGTGGGAGCCCGGAAGGAGAGCTATAGCCATGACTCGCGCAAGCCCATCGTTGAGGACGGCACCCTGGAAGATGACCAAAATCGCCGCGACTTCACCATCAACGCCATGGCCATCTGTCTGAACAAGGGACGCTTCGGAGAGCTGGTGGACCCCTTCAACGGCATTGCCGACTTGGAAGATGGTATCATTGCCACACCCTTGGATCCGGAGGTCACGTTCAGCGACGACCCCCTGCGCATGATGCGCTGCATCCGCTTTGCCACTCAGCTGAATTTCGAGATTGAGGACGAGACCTTCGAGGCCTTGCAGCGCATGGCGCAGCGTATCAAGATAGTCAGCGGCGAGCGCATTGAGGTGGAGCTAAATAAAATCATCATGTCGCCCCATCCCAGCATTGGCTTCGAATACCTGCAACGCTCTGGTTTGCTGCAGATAATCCTGCCCGAACTGGCGGCGCTGGACATCGTCGAGAAACGTGACGGCAGGGCGCATAAGAACAACTTCTACCATACGCTGGAAGTCTTGGAGAACGT
>CACXAG010000065.1 GCA_902765585.1 uncultured Prevotellaceae bacterium | reverse complement strand
TTATAGTCGCCAGGGAAGATGCCTGTGAGTCCCCAGTTGAGGTCAGCAGACACACCGAGGCCCTTATAGACCTGCCAGTCGGCACCGATACCAATGCCAAACTGCATGCTGCGCATGTCGTCATCCAATTCGTAGGTGGCCCACTCGCCCTCCTTGTTGCCCATCATAATCTTGGCTCCAACAGGGCTGCCCTCACGCAGATAGCCGTCGGAGGCGATACCGCTGAAATCCTTGCTCAGCAGCACCGAGAGATACGGGCCGCCCTTGAGCGTCACCTTCTGTCCGAGTTGCAGCGTTGCCTGAACGGGGATGGTGAGCATCCACTGGGTCACCTTCTGTTGGACATGACCAGTAAAGAGTCCGCTAACCTTCGAGTCACCCTTCACCAGCTCCATATAGTAGGATTTGGTGGTGACGTCGCCCTTCATGCCTTTGTTTTCGAAATGCACTCCTGCAGCGATGCCCCACGGACCTTTCAGCGGCAGCGCGGCGTCGAAACCAACCATAAACGATGGTGTGAGACTATAGCTGTCGATGCTACGGATGCTCTCTGGAAGGGGTAGCGGAGCTGTGCCGCCGATGTTGTAGCCAGCGCGGACCTTGAGTTGCAGGCTGTCCAGCGTACCTGCCTCAGCTGTGCCGACCATTCCAAAGGTCAGCATCATGATGGATATTGCGATAATCGTATTCTTTTTCATTGTTCTTTCCCCTCCTTTCTACTTTTCAAACGATACTTCCACTTCGTCCACATAAAGCGTGCTGCCAACGGCACCCTCGAAGTATGCACCTCTCTTGCTCGACGAGAACACCAGTGCCAGGTTGAAGCCTAAGTTCTTTACCAGTTCGTCGTCAGCATCCCTGCCCTCGAAGAACATCTCAAACCGTGTCCACTGATCCGTAGGCGGCAGCGAGGCCACGCGGGCTATCTTGTAGACCTGCGGATTGGCCTTCAGTTTCTCTTCGCTATCCACATCGTCGCCATAGAGATAGTAAGGATTGCCCTCGGCGTCCCTGTTGCGATAGAACACAGCGTAGATGTCGGCCTCGTCGACGCGTCCTTCCACCGTTTTCTGATTCATATCAGTAAAAGTGGGGCCAGGGGCGTATTTATAGTAACCGGTCACTCGGAAGGGTTCTCTGTCGAATTCAATACCAAACTGTGTGGTCTTCAGCGTTTCAGAAAACGCTTTATTCATGTCGAACTTACCCAAGAACAGGTTTCCTGCTGCTATGGGCTTGCCAAACATAGCGCCAAGATTTCCAGTTGACTGTGTGTTCAGGCAGACTGCTTTTCCCGAGTATCCGTCTGAAGTTGAGTAGGTAGGCAGCTCCTCGGGATTGGCATTAGTCCTCAGCATCAGCGCGCCCAGGTTGCCAGAGTCCCAGATGTCGCGGCGCGTTCCGCTGGCATCAATCTCGTAGAAGTGGTGGTACGAGTTGCCGTTCTTGTTGGCGGGTATGCGTACTTCCACATTCTCGAAGCTGAGCTTGCTCATGGGCATTGCTGGCTCGACAAAAATAACCCTGTATGTCCGCTGCCACTGTCCGTCCTCCGACGTCACAGTATAGGTCACGGGGCCGGCAGTAAAGTCCTGCATCGAACCATTGGCAGGAGTGACGGTAGCACCAGGCGTGAGTTTTAAGTTCAAGGGAATCTCCTTTGACAGCGAAATCAGTGAGCGAACCGTGAAGGTGATTTCCGTCTGGGTAGAGCTGATATACTCCTTTCGCATCTCAGCGGCATCGTAGAAATACTGGGCATAGGCTTCGCCCTCCACCCAGGCACTCTCAATGTCGCACTCTTTGTTGGCTGCTTCGTCCTTGATGCACGATGTCATCAGGCACGGCAGGGTGATTGCCAACATCAAAAATAACTTTTTCATTATCCTTTAATACCTGATTAATAAAATATTTCCATTCTCTACTGTTGTGCTTTCGGCGTGCAAAGGTACGACTAATTGAGCAAAAAACCAAATAATTCCCTTTTTGTTTTGTATTTCGCTCACTTATTCGTACCTTTGCACAAATAAACTCTAAAACAAACGATAGAATTATGCAAAGCGACCCCAAGCAGTGCCTCTACTGCACTAACAACCAGACCTTAAAGGATCTGATGATTGAATTTGCCCAGTTGTCCGTATCGCGCGCCTTCCTGTTCAAGGAGCAGACCTACCGCGGACGTTGTCTCGTAGCCTACAAGGACCACGTGAACGACCTGAACGAGCTGAGCGACGAAGACCGTAACGCCTTCATGGCTGACGTGGCCAAGGTGACCCGTGCCATGCAGAAGGCCTTCAACCCTGAGAAAATCAACTACGGCGCCTACAGCGACAAGTTGTCACACCTGCACTTCCACCTGGCTCCAAAGTATGTGGACGGTCCCGACTACGGCGGCACGTTCCAGATGAATCCAGGCAAGGTGTACCTCAGCGACGCCGAGTATCAGGAGATGATCGAGAAAATCAAACAGTATTTATAATACGTTATGGCAATAGTAAAACCATTCAAGGGAATCCGTCCACCGAAGGAACTGGTGGAACAGGTAGAGAGCCGTCCCTACGACGTGCTGGACTCTGAGGAAGCCCGCGCCGAGGCCGGCGACAACGAGAAGAGTCTGTATCATATCATCAAGCCGGAGATTGACTTCCCCGTAGGCACGTCGGAGTACGACCCGAAGGTCTACGAGAAGGCTGCCGAGAACTTCCAGAAGTTCCAGGACAAGGGCTGGCTGGTGCAGGACTCACGCGAACATTATTATATATATGCCCAGACCATGCAGGGCAAGACGCAGTATGGTCTCGTGGTGTGCGCCCATACCGACGACTACCAGAAAGGCAACATCAAGAAGCACGAGCTGACCCGCCGCGACAAGGAGGAAGACCGCATGAAGCACGTCCGCGTGAACAATGCCAACATCGAGCCGGTATTCTTCGCCTACCCTGACAATGCCGTGCTCAACGAGCTCATCATGCGCTATGCAGCCACAGAGCCGGAGTACGACTTCATCGCACCCATCGACGGCTTCCGTCACCAGTTCTGGATTATCGACAATGACCAGGACACGCAGACCATCACGGCAGAGTTTGCCAAGATGCCCAGCCTCTACATCGCCGACGGTCACCACCGCTCGGCAGCCGCTGCCCTGGTGGGTCAGGAGAAGCAGCAGCAGAACCCCAACCACAAGGGCGACGAGGAGTACAACTTCTTCATGGCCGTATGCTTTCAGGCTTCCCAGCTAACCATCCTCGACTACAACCGCGTGGTCAAGGACCTGAACGGACTCAGCAGCGAAGAGTTCCTGGCAGCGCTGCAGAAGAACTTCACCGTCGAGGACAAGGGTACTGACATCTACAAGCCCTCCAAGTTACACGAGTTCTCGCTGTATCTGGACGGCCACTGGTTCAGCCTCAACGCCAAGGACGGCACCTACGACAATAGCGACCCCATCGGCGTGCTGGACGTCGACATCTCGAGCCGACTCATCCTGGACGAAATCCTGAACATCGGCGACCTGCGCTCGTCGAAGCGCATCGACTTCGTAGGCGGACTGCGCGGACTGGGCGAGCTGAAGCGCCGCGTGGACAGCGGTGAGATGCGTGCCGCACTGGCCCTCTATCCTGTCACTATGCAGCAGATTATGGACATTGCCGACAGCGGCAAAATCATGCCGCCAAAGGCTACGTGGTTTGAGCCCAAGCTGCGCTCAGGACTCGTTATCCACAAACTTGTTTAATATTTAGCAAGTCCTGTAGTCCCTGCAAAAGAAAAGCATGACAGACGAATACAAGACCATATCAGGTACAAGCGAGGGATTTTGCTCTGAGAAGCGGAGTAAGTTCCTCGCTTTTGCCCATCATGTAGAATCGGCTGACGACGTCAAGGAACTGCTGGCGGGCTACCGCAAGAAGTACTACGATGCCCGCCACGTCTGCTATGCCTACATGCTGGGGGCTGACCGCTCAGACTTCCGTGCCAACGACGACGGCGAGCCCTCGTCGACAGCCGGCAAACCCATCCTCGGACAAATCAACAGCAATGAGCTGACGGACATCCTCATCGTCGTCGTGCGCTACTATGGCGGCGTCAACCTCGGCACCAGCGGACTTATCGTCGCCTACCGCGAGGCTGCCGCCGACGCCATAGCCCACGCCACCATAGAGATGCGTCAGGTAGAGGAAGTCATCAAGTATTCGTTTGCCTATCCGCAGATGAACGATGTCATGCGCATCGTCAAGGAGATGAAGCCCCGCATCGTCTCACAGTCGTTCGACAACACCTGCGACATCGTCCTTTCCATCAGAAAAAGCGAAGCCGAGGAGCTTCGCAACCGCTTGGGGAAGCTGTTATAGTTCAGTAAAGGTTTCCTCAAATTCTCCGTCACGGGTGATGATATAACTATGGCTGTCCAACAGCTCTGGCTTTCGTTCCCGATTGTGGGACTGGTAGAAATACATGATCGTTATCTCATATTTGCTCGTGACAAAATATTCCATGAAATTCTCCCCAAAGTCATCCGACTTCTTTTCCTCCTCTTTATCATAGATGCACAGCTGGTCTATGGGATTGTGCTTCTTGTCCATGGTGAAGATATACAGCGTGGGCGTGATGGAGTCTTGCATCTCTGCTACCAGCAGGACGTCGTGGCGATGCTTGCGCGGCAGTGCCATCGCCCTGAGCTTGGCGCTGACAGGATAGCCCAGATACTCGTTGACAGCCATTGGCACCTTCACGAAGTCACCCAGCTGCACCAGGTCGTCGCCGGCATTCCTAATGGGCAGCGTGCGCAAAGGTAGGCTGTCGAGCCAAGCGCCGACAGGATCGTGACTCACGCCGATTCCAGCCTTTCGCTCTATCTCCTTCACCTGTTCAGCCTTTCGGATGCTGTCTATCATCTGTTCATAGTATTCCTGACTATGGCGCCTGCCACCACACGATGCCGTCAAAAGAGCCAGCACTGCCACCGAATAAATAAGTATTTTTCGCTGTATCATGGTGCAAAAATACACAATTCATCTGACAATCAGAAATATTCTGTCTCAGAATTTGGCAGTTTGGGCAAATATTAGTACTTTTGTAACCGCTATGGCGAGAGAAAAGATAAGAATCAAAGATATTGCAAAACGCTCAGGCGTCAGTGTGGGAACAGTAGACCGTGTGCTGCACAACCGCCCCAACGTGTCGAAAAAGGCGCTCGACAAGGTACAGAAGGCATTGGAGGAAATGGACTACAAGCCCAATATGTATGCCTCTGCGCTGGCTTACAACAAGGAGTACACCTTCTTTTGTGTCATCCCCAAGCACGAGAGCGAAGCCTACTGGGAGGAAGTGGAGGAAGGCGCTTTTGCTGCCTGTGAGTACAGGCGCGACTTCGGCATCACGGTGAAGATGATGTACTACAACCGCTTCTCTGCCGAGACTTTCTCGAAGGTGATGAACGAGGTACTCAAACAGGAGCCCGACGGCGTCATCGTCGTACCATCCAAGATTGACATCACGCGTAAGTATACAGACCTCATGCACGAACGGAACGTACCGTTTATCCTGCTCGACTCCTACATGCCCGACCTGAAGCCCCTGTCGTTCTTCGGCCAGGACTCGTTTGCCTCGGGCTATTTCGCAGCTCGCATGCTGATGCTCATCGCTCCCAAGGAGAGTGAGATTATGCTCATGAAGCAGATGCGCAATGGCAACGTGGCATCCAAACAGCAGGAGAACCGAGAGACTGGTTTCCGTCACTACATGCACGACCACTTCCCCAAGGTGGAGATTCACGAGGTCAACCTCTCGTTAGACGACAAGCGCGAGAACTACGACCTGATATTGGATGATTTCTTCACCAATCACCCGCGTGTCCACCATTGCATCACATTCAATTCGAAGGCTCATCTGGTGGGCGACTTCCTGCAGCGGTCGAACCGTCGCAACATCCAGATTATGGGTTATGACATGGTGCCCAAGAATGCGGAATGTGTCCGCCAGGGCAGCATCTCCTTCCTCATCGCCCAGCATGCCTACATGCAAGGCTATGCCTGCGTCGAGACGCTCTTCGACGCCATCGTGCTGAAGAAGGAAGTCGACCCCGTCAACTACATGCCTATCGAACTGCTGTCCAAGGAGAACATCGACTACTATCGCAGGAAAAACATTGGATAAAGAAAAGGTAAAAACAAACATTATACTAAAACAAATACAATTATGGCATTAGCAACATTTCTAAAGATTAATCCCGCCGACAGCGTTGTTGTATGTCTTGCCCCCAAGAAGCAGGGCGACGTCATTGAGGTGGATGGTAAGCAAATCACATTGGCCCAGGACACGCCTGCAGGTCACAAAGTACTCATCAAGGATGTCCAGGAAGGTGAGAACATCATCAAGTACGGCTATCCTATCGGTCATGCGCGTCAGGCCATGAAGGCTGGCGACTGGGTCAACGAGAACAACCTCAAGACCAACCTCAGCGGCACGCTGGAGTACACATACCAGCCTGTAGACGAGCCGCTTACCATCAAGAACGACAACCGTACTTTTAAGGGCTATGTCCGCAAGAACGGTGACGTCGGCGTTCGTAACGAGATATGGATTGTGCCCACCGTAGGCTGCGTCAACGGCATCGCCGAGCGACTGGCACACCGTTTACAACAGGAGACTGGCGGCGAGGGCGTTGACGCCATCTGGACGTGGCATCACAACTACGGCTGCTCACAGCTCTCCGAGGACCACGAGAACACCCGCAAGGTGCTGCGCGACATTTGTCTGCACCCCAATGCCGGCGGCGTGCTCGTTCTGAGCCTGGGTTGCGAGAACAACCAGCCCGAGGACTTCATGGCCATGCTGGGCGACTACGACCAGTCCCGTATAAAACTGCTGGTGACCCAGCGCGTCGAGGGCGACGAGATGGAGGCTGGCATGGAGATTCTGCGCGAGCTCTACGCCCAGGCCAAGGAAGACAAGCGCGAGGACGTTCCCGTTTCTAAGCTGCGCGTCGGCTTGAAGTGCGGTGGCTCTGACGGCTTCAGCGGCATCACCGCCAATCCGCTGGTTGGCGAGTTCAGCGACTGGCTCGTGGCACAGGGCGGCACCAGCGTGCTGACGGAGGTGCCTGAGATGTTTGGCGCTGAGACCATCCTGATGAACCGCTGCGAAACGCCAGAGCTGTTCGAACAGACCGTCTCCATGATTAACAACTTCAAGAACTACTTCCTGTCACACGGCGAACCCGTAGGCGAGAATCCCTCACCCGGCAACAAGGCCGGTGGTATCTCCACCCTGGAGGACAAGGCCCTGGGATGCACGCAGAAGTGCGGAAAAGCTCCCGTCAGCGGCGTCATGGAGTATGGCGACCGACTGGAGCATACTGGCCTGAACCTGTTGTCGGCTCCCGGCAACGACCTCGTGGCCTCTACGGCACTGGCATCGTGCGGCTGCCATATCGTCCTGTTCACGACGGGTCGCGGCACGCCGTTCGGCACCTTCGTACCCACCATGAAGGTGGCCACCAACCCCACCCTCGCCAAGAACAAGCCCCACTGGGTAGACTTCTCAGCCGGTCAGCTGGTAGAAGGCCGTACCATGCAGGAGATTGTGCCTGAGTTCATCGACAAGGTGCTGGCTGTTGCCTCTGGCGAAAAGGCCCGCAACGAGGAGAACGGTTACCGCGAAATCTCCATCTTCAAGAATGGTGTGACGCTGTAAGCGGTTACAATAAAACACATAAAAACGACCCGGATGTTTGCTGCATCCGGGTCGTTTCTTATGCTGTAAACAAAGCCATCAGAAGGGCAGGTCGTCAGCCGAACCTTCACCAGCAGGCTCCTGAGCGGGCGGGAACGGTGAGGTAGCGGCATTGACGGGCTGCTGCGGCGGGAACGGAGCGGCATCAGCCACGGGAGCGCCGGCAGGCTGGGCGGCAACAGGAGCAGCACCGCGGACCACATTGTAGGCGCGAACGTCATTAAACCATCTTCCGTTGAACTCATGGGCATCTATGTCAAACTGAACCGTCACGTCTTCGTTCAGCTGAATGTTAAACTGCTTGATACGGTCTTCGCCAAACACACGGAACACACACTTGCGGGGGAATTGTCCAGGGACTTCTATCACATAGTCCTGCGACATCCAAGGGTTACCTGTGCGCTGTGAAACACCACTGCTTGCCGGTAATACGGCAATGATTCTTCCTGTTAAATCCATAATATAATACCTTATTTTAGTTGTTGTTTTTTGTTTCAGATTGCGAAATTACGGAAAATAATTTAAAAAAGAGAATTTTTCATCTAATAATTTTGTGATTGAGCCAGACTTTTTGTATTTTTGTGCTCAATTTAAACAGAATTAGAACTAAAAACAAGTAATACTCATGAGATTTACAGTATCAAGCACTGCTCTTAGCAGCAAACTCAACGCCCTTGCAAGAGTCATCAACAGCAAGAACTCCCTGCCCATTCTGGCAGATTTCGTTTTCGACATCCAAGGCAACACGCTCTTCCTCACCGCCTCTGACAGCGAGAATGTGATGAAGACACAGCTCGACCTGACGGAGAGCGATGCCGACGCCCGTTTTGCCATCGGCAACCACGACCTGTTGGAGGCCGTGAAGGGTATATCGGAACAGCCCATCACCTTCGACGTCGACCAGCAGACCAACATTGCCAAGATTTCCTACCAGAACGGTCTGTTCTCGCTGCCTATCGAGAGTGCTGACGAATATCCCCAGACTCAGAGCATCAGCGAGGGGGCAACGGAAATCGTCATCCCCAACGCCGTGCTGGCCGAGAACATCAACCGCTCGCTGTTTGCGACGGCTCAGGACGAGTTGCGCCCCGTCATGAACGGTATCTACTTCGACCTCACTCCCGAGTGTCTGTCCATCGTGGCCAGCGACGGTCACAAGCTGGTGCGCAACCGCGTGCTGAACATCCAGAAGGATCAGCCCGCATCCTTCATCCTGCCCAAGAAGCCGGCATCGCTGCTGAAGAACCTGCTGGGTAAGGACGGCGACGTGGTCATCATCCGCTTCGACGAGCGCAACGCCCAGATCAGCTATGGCGACGGCGAAATCATCTGCCGCCTCATCGAGGGCCGCTATCCCAACTACAACTCCGTCATTCCGCAGAACAACCCCAACGAGCTCAGCGTCGACCGCCTGTCGCTGCTGGCAGCCCTGCGCCGTGTGCAGCCCTTTGCCAACGACTCCAGCAACCTTATCCGCTTCCATGTGGAGGGCGGAATCCTGCAGCTGGATGCCGAGGACTACGACTTCTCGAAGACTGCCACTGAGCGCATGACCTGCGAGTACAACGGACAGGCCATGAGCATCGGCTTCAAGGGTTCGTCGTTCATCGAGATTCTGAGCAACTTCGACTGCCAGGATGTCATCATCAAGCTGGCCGACCCCAGCCGCGCCGGACTGGTAGTGCCCTCCGAGCAGCCTGAGAATCAGGACGTGCTAATGCTGATGATGCCCATGCTGATTAACGACTAAACGCGTTCGCTAATTGACAATTGATATTAGGCGCGTTCGCTAATTGACAATTGATAATTGACAATTGATAATTGATAATTTACTGTGAAACTGAATTTAACAAAACCGCTGGTCGTCTTCGACTTGGAGACGACCGGCCTTGATTTGGTCAAAGACCGAGTCATCCAGCTATCATATATTAAGGTATATCCCGACGGACACGAGGAGCGCGGCAACGAGCTCATCAATCCCGAGAAGAACATTGAGCCCATCATCACGCAGCTGACGGGCATCACCAACGACGACGTCAAGGACAAGCCGACCTTCAAGCAGTTGGCTGCCAAGATAAACGAGGTGTTTTCCGGCTCCGACATTGCCGGTTTCAATTCCAACTACTTCGACGTCCCCCTGCTGGCCGAGGAATTTCTGCGCGCAGGCGTCGACTTCGACTTCTCGAAGTGTCGCCTCATCGACGCCTGCACCATTTTCAAGAAGATGGAGCGCCGCAACCTGGCTGCCGCCTACAAGTTCTACTGCGGACGGAAGATGGAGGACGACTTCGAGGCTCACCGTGCCGACCAGGACACGGAGGCGACGTATCGCGTGCTGATGAGCCAGCTCGACAAGTATGCCCCAGGCGCCAACGAGGATGCCGAGAAGGTGCTGGAGAACGACATGCAGGCGCTGGCCGACTTCTCGAAGCAGAACGACAACGTCGACTTTGCAGGCCGCATCGTCTGGCAGGAGGTCAACGGCAAGCGTACCGAGGTGTTCAACTTCGGCAAGCACAAGGGCCTTCCCGTTGCCGACGTGCTGCGCATGGACCCAGGGTACTATAGCTGGATACTGGGCGGCGACTTCACCTATAACACCAAGCAGGTGCTGACGCGCATTCGCCTCCGCGAGGCACAGAAGTGAAGAACACAACTTCGCATGTTTTATAACGACAACGAATTTAACGAATTAAACGAATTATTCTATGTAGATAGTAACCCATATAGTTATTGGGCGCAGCTAAAAAATTCGTGAAATTCGTGAAATTCGTTGTTAAAAAGAACATACGAAACTTGAATAAAAAAATAAAATGTTGAAGGGAAAGAAAATCGTACTGGGCATTACGGGCTCCATTGCAGCCTACAAGGCCTGCTATATCATCCGCGGACTGGTGAAGGCCGGTGCCGAGGTACAGGTTGTCATCACGCCGGCGGGCAAGGAGTTCATCACCCCTATCACGCTGTCGGCACTGACGCAGAAGCCTGTCGTCAGCGAGTTCTTCTCCCAGCGCGACGGCACCTGGAACTCGCATGTCAAGCTGGGACTGTGGGCAGACGCCATGCTCATAGCTCCCTGCACGGCATCGACGCTGGGCAAGATGGCCAACGGCATTGCCGACAACATGCTCATCACCACCTACCTGTCGATGAAGGCGCCCGTCTTCGTGGCTCCCGCCATGGACCTCGACATGTACCAGCACCCCACGACGCAGGAGAACATGCAGCGGCTGCTGTCGTTCGGCAACCACATCATCGAGCCACAGAGCGGTTTCCTGGCCTCGGGCCTTGAGGGCAAGGGGCGCATGGAGGAACCTGAGAACATCGTTGCCTACCTCGACAACTTCTTCGAGCCCAAGGACCTGCAGGGCAAGAAGATTCTCATCACGGCCGGTCCCACCTACGAGAAGATAGACCCCGTGCGCTTCCTGGGCAACTACAGCAGCGGCAAGATGGGCTTTGCCCTCGCCGAGGAGTGCGCCCGCCGCGGTGCCGAGGTGACGCTCGTGGCCGGCCCCGTCAACGTTCAAAGTTCAACGTTCAACGTTCAACGTATCAACGTGGAGAGCTGCCAGGAGATGTACGACGCCGCCACCAGCCACTTCCCGCAGTGCGACGCCGCCATCCTCTGTGCTGCCGTCGCCGACTTCAGGCCTGAGCATACGGCCGACCAGAAAATCAAGCGCAAGGACGACGACCTCGTCATCCGCCTGAAGCCCAATCCCGACATCGCCGCCCGTCTGGGCGAGATGAAGCGCCAGGGGCAGGTGCTTGTCGGTTTCGCCTTGGAAACCAACGACGAGCAGGCCAACGCCCAGCACAAACTGGAGAAGAAGAACCTGGACTTCATCGTCCTCAACTCGCTGCGCAACGAGGGCACCTGCTTCCGTTCCGACGACAACCAGGTCAGCATCATCTCCCGCAGCGGCCAGCGCGACTACGACCGCAAGCCCAAGCGGGAAGTCGCCCGCGACATCGTCGACGAACTCGCCCGAGTTCTTTCTGGAAACGAATGAGTTTTTATTGGAAAGAAATAAAATACGATATGGACAAGGATGTTTGAAACTCATGAATTATCTAAATATAAACTGAGATATGAATACAATTAATAATCGACAGACGCAATTCGCCACCATGGCCATCGGAGCCACCGCGCGACATATGGGCATCTCCGCCACTGAGCTGCACAACCGGCTGAAGCGCCACGGACTGGTGCGCCGGCTGCTGCTCGACTGCTACGATACGCTGCACGCCGAGAGCATCGACGGCGTGGTGTGGAACGTGGAGCAGGCGCTGAAGAACTGGGACGAAAAGGAAGGAGGCCAGCAATGAGAGATCAGGTACTATGGCGCAAGGAGGGCCGCATCGCAGCCCTGCTGGCCGAGCGCCTCGACATCGACACCGAGCGCGCCCTCGACATCCTCTACAACTCGCGCACCTTTGCTCTGCTGTCTAACCCTGATAGCGGCTTGCTGCTACAGAGTGACGAATACATCCTCAACGACCTGCTAAAAGAGTTGGAAGTTTAAAAGCGCATCAGCTACAGCGATAATCCGAACCTCTATAGGAACTCGCGGGGACAGACACCCTGAGTTGTCAACCGCCACTGGGAATTTATAAACGAGCAGATTACGAGAGCTTTCAACGGCGAAAAGACTATTTCAATTAACATCGAAAAATAAACATTGGAGGACAGCGATATGTGTAAAATGAAAGATGTAAATTTAGGTATCAAGGACCTGAACTTCACCGCCCACCGTGGCAAGATGCTGGCCCGTCTGACCGACGGACGAGAAGTGCTCATCCCCGTTTCCTTCTTCCCCGACATCCAGCACATGCCGGTCAAGGAGCGCGAGAAGTGGATGGTGCTCGACGACCAGTACTTCACATTCGAGAACATGACGCGCGTTTATTCCGTCAAGGATTTGCTGAGACTGTAACCACTGACTAACCACAAAACGAAGAGAAATTTATGCTGCCGCTCACTCGCATACACAGCTATGGTGACGCCGCCCAGAGGAGGGTGGTGAGCGGGCTGATTTTACCCCCCCCACCGGCCGTAAATGGCTTAGAATCATCGAATTCGGCGCGAGTGACACCGAAGACCAGAAGGCGCGTTTGTGTCGTCGGCCGGTCATGGTGACGAGACAGTAAAACATGATACTTATTTATTAACATTTTAAACTATTATTATTATGACAAGAAAAAGAATTCTTTCTATGCTCGTGCTGCTCGTGATGGCAGTGACGGGCGCGTGGGCGCAAGAACAATCAGAGACGATTGCCACCACTACGGATAATTTTGTGGTAGGCACCCATTTCGATATCGACAACAATGCCGGCTATGTCGATGAAGATGGCATGAGCGCTGATGGTGGTATCACTGTATTGGCGAAGAACGGAGAAACCATCACCAAAGTAGTCATTTCGTGTACCTTTGGTTATAGCAATGTACATGACATCAACACTACTGTTTCAAGCGGAACGATGGAAATCACCAATGGCGGTAGAACCATCACCGTAACTGGCGTGAACGCCTCGACATTCACTTTCACTTGTTCGGATGATGGCCCACTGTTCGGTCAGTTCGTGGTTTACTACACCGAAGCCTCCGCAGGCCCCACCGGCTACACCGTCTCCATGAAGGAAGGCACCGAAGATGCCACCAGTTGGACTATCGCGCCCGCTGAAGCAACGACCACGGGCGTGGCACAGGGCACAGAGGTGACCGCCACCTACAGCGGCACGAAAAAGGTGAAGAGCGTCAAGGCCAAGAAGAAGGCTGCGGCTGGCATCGTCAACCCCGTCGTGGGACAGATTATCGGCAGCGACGGCAAGAACTACGACGCTAATGCCACACTGTCCGACGGCGTGACCGCCGTGGCCATGATTGCCTACGTGGGCAGCGAAACGGGTGTCGCCGGCTATACCCACGGTCTGGCTCTCGCGCTGACCGACGAAGCCAGCGTCATGAACTGGGCCACAGCCACAGGCGCTAGCGGAGCAGCCGCTCACACACCAGCCGCTCCTACCACTACATCTTCATGGATGCTGCCCAGCAAGGATCAGTGGACCAATATGATTACTGCTTGTAAGAATGTATTAGGCACCAAAAATAACTATCAGGATTTGCGCGACGGCTTCAGTGGCATCTCAGGCGCTAGTAACTTGCAGTCGGACTACTACTGGTCAAGTACGGAGTACGATTCCAGCGACGCGTGGGACTACTACTTCGACGAGGGCAATTGGATGCACAGCGATAAGAGCTTAGAAGACCATGTTCGCGCCTGCTTCGCTTTTTAACCTATTTATCCATTTACCAATTTATCTGCAATTAAAACAAAAAAAACAATGAAACATAGATTTCTATATATCATGGCGCTGCTGCTGACAGTGGCGACGGGCGCATGGGCACAAGACCCTGACCCCATCGACCTCACGCCCAGTGCCGACGGTACGGTGTGGACACTCAGCACGATG
>CACXAG010000064.1:13186-15180 GCA_902765585.1 uncultured Prevotellaceae bacterium | reverse complement strand
GTAAAAGAGGCTGACAAGGACTGCTCCCTGCAGGGTATTGCCTCTACCTACGACCCCGTAGACCAGATTATCCGCGACGGCATCTACGAGGGAGGCCGCAAGGTCATCTCCTTCAGTGGTGTCCTGCAGCACGACATCTTCCCGTTGCCCGAAATCCTGCAATTGTCGCAGAAGTTCGGTTCCGAGGAGATGCGCCGCCCCGTGGAGATAGAGTTTGCCTGCAATCTGGCACCGAACGGTGCTTCAGGCGACTTCTATCTGTTGCAGATACGTCCTATCGTCGACTCCAAGCAGGTATTGGACGAAGACCTGTCGGCCATTCCCGACGAACAGTGTCTACTGCGTTCGCACAATTCATTGGGACACGGCATCTCGGAGGATGTCGTAGACGTGGTGTATGTCAAGACCGACGATGATTTTACGGCAGCCAACAATCCGCAGATAGCTGACGAGATAGAGCAGATCAACCGCCGTTTCCTGAACGAGGACAAGAACTACGTCCTCATAGGACCTGGACGTTGGGGCTCCAGCGACCCTTGGCTGGGCATTCCCGTCAAATGGCCACACATCTCAGCCGCCCGCGTCATTGTGGAGGCTGGGTTGAAGAACTGGCATGTAGATCCCTCGCAGGGCACCCACTTCTTCCAGAACCTGACATCGTTCGGTGTGGGCTATTTTACCATCAATACCTATACGGGTGACGGGGTGCTGCAAAAAGAAATCCTCGACAGCATGCCAGCCGTCGAGGAAACCCAGTATGTGCGCCATGTGCGCTTCGACCGTCCGCTGAAAATCATGATGGACGGCAAGAAGCAGCACGGTGTGGTGCTGTTGCCTGAAGCGTGAGAGGCATCACTGCCCGCCGAGGCGTGAGAAATACTCCATGATGTCGTCCCACGTCTTGAACGTGTCGGAACCATATTCCAGGAGGGTGGCCATCGTGTCGCCCTCCTTCTCTTTGCTGACGAGGTAGTCGCCGTAGAGCAGGTCGCGGCGGTAGGTAAAGACGGTATGGCGCCAGGCTGGGACGTTGATGTACTCTTCGAGCCACGACACCGTTGGGGCATAGGCGACAGGCGGGGCGACAAAGTAGACATCGTAGTGCTCGATGAGGAGCCGGACGGTCTTCTGGGCGGAAGCAGCCGGTTTTTGGTAGGCGTCCATCAGCGTCTCTATACCTATATATATAATAGGGCGCTGACGCTGCTCCTGCCTGTCGTCAATCCAGCGGATGACGGGCACGACACTGTGCATGTAGCTTTTGTCATCCATGCGGTGTTCGCCATGGAAATGGGTAGCCTGCGGATAATGTTTGCTGAACATGTCAAAGGTGTCAACCAGATCATCGCGGTCACCAAAGAGACCATAGACGCGCTGGGCGTCCTCAGCAGTCAGTCCCTCAAAGCGCTGTTCCGACACGTCACGGTATTCCTTGACCATCGCCTTGTCGACATAGAATTCCTGCACGCCGTCCTGACGTGGGTTCTGGAACTGTTGGGTGCCCGTCATGCCGTGGGCTTTCATGGTCTCGGCAATCTCCAAGGCAGGATTTACACAGATGCGGTCGAAACCGCGCAACTGTTCGGTATACATGCCGCCCATGGATGTACCGATGATGAGGTCAGGCTTCTCCTTTTCGCAGATGCCATGCAGTAGGCTGATGGCCTCTTGTGGGTGGATGGGCAGGTCAGGTGCTATCACCTTGGCGTTAGGCATGACCGTTCTCAGTCTCGTCACTGTACCACTCTGTCCGCTGCTGCCAAAGCCGTGGACATAGAGCACTGTCTTCCCCGCCATCAGGTCGGGAAATTGTTTTACGTATGGGTTTTCTGTTGTCATAGCATACAAAAGTACGAAATTTTTTTGACTTTGCTTGCGTTTTTAATTTTTTTTTCATACTTTTGCGTGCAATTAGAAAACTTACCATTAATCACTTAAACAAAAACGATTATGAAAAAGTATTTAGCAGAAATGGTGGGCACGATGGTGCTCGT
>CACXAG010000064.1:0-13116 GCA_902765585.1 uncultured Prevotellaceae bacterium | reverse complement strand
TGGGCTGTATCATTGCCGGGCGCATGGATGTCAAGGAGGGATGCATGTATATCCTGTTCCAGTGCATCGGTGCCTTCATTGGCAGCGCACTGTTAGCATTGCTCGTAGCCAATGTCCCCGGCATGGAGGGTACGGGTGCCAATGACCTGCAAGCTAACGTCTCCGTGATGGGTGGTTTGCTGGCTGAGATTATCTTTACCTGTGTCTTTGTGCTGGTGGTGCTTGGAGCTACCGCCAAGACCAATGGCGCTACCAACAACTTTGCTGGTCTGGCTATCGGTCTGAGCCTCGTACTTGTTCATCTTGTCTGCATCCGCTATACGGGTACGTCGGTGAACCCCGCTCGTTCGCTGGCTCCCGCTATCTTCCAGGGTGGTACGGCTTTGGCCAACCTCTGGATCTTTATCATAGGTCCGTTCGTGGGTGGTGCGTTAGCTGCCTGCATCTGGAAACTCATCGAGCCCGCTGAGAAGTAATTTTGCAATACGCAGTTTGCATTTTCCCCTGCACGGGTTACGCAGAAATACGGAAAAGTTTTAAAAACCGTGAAATCTGTGTAATCCGTGCCTTTTCTTTTTTTGTTTTACAAAAGAATTTGTTATCTTTGCAGTCAGTTTAGCAAACACTTTATAAATAAATTAAAAAAACTATGGTAAACTACAAGGAATTAGGTCTCGTAAATACTCGCGAGATGTTCAAGAGAGCAGTAGCCGGTGGCTATGCTATCCCCGCTTTCAACTTCAACACGATGGAGCAGATGCAGGCTATCGTGATGGCTGCCGTTGAGACAAAGTCTCCCGTCATCATGCAGGTGTCTAAGGGTGCCCGTAACTATGCTAACGCTACCATTCTGCGCTACATGGCCGAGGGTGCTGTTGCATACGCCAAGGAGTTAGGCTGTGAGCATCCTGAGATTGTGCTGCACCTCGACCACGGTGACAGCTTCGAGCTCTGCAAGGACTGCATTGACATGGGCTTCTCTTCAGTGATGATTGACGGCTCTTCTCTGCCTTACGAGGAGAACATCGCACTGGCTAAGAAGGTTGTTGACTACGCTCACCAGTTCGACGTAACCGTTGAGGCTGAGCTGGGTGTGCTCGCCGGTGTTGAGGACGAGGTCAGCTCTGCTGAGTCTCACTACACCAAGCCCGAGGAGGTTATTGACTTCTCTACCCGCACGGGCTGCGACTCGCTGGCTATCTCTATCGGTACTTCTCACGGTGCCCACAAGTTCACACCCGAGCAGTGCACACTGGTGAACGGTGTACTCGTTCCACCTCCCTTGGCATTCGACATCCTGCACGAGATTGAGAAGAAGCTCCCCGGATTCCCCATCGTGCTCCACGGAAGTTCTTCAGTTCCCATGGAAGAGGTTAACACCATCAACCAGTACGGTGGTAAGCTCGAGGCAGCTATCGGTATCCCCGAGGAGCAGTTGCGTGAGGCTTCGAAGAGCGCCGTCTGCAAGATTAACATCGACTCCGACTCTCGTCTGGCTATGACTGCTGCTATCCGCAAGCACCTCGCTGAGCATCCTGGAGACTTCGATCCTCGCCAGTATCTGAAGCCCGCCCGCGAGAACATGAAGAAGATGTACATCCACAAGATTGTGAATGTGCTCGGTTCAGACGGTAAGCTCGCTCAGTAATTACATTTATCCCATTATAAAAAGAACGAGGCTATGTCAGACATAGTCTCGCTCTTTTTGTTGTATGCGAATCGTTCTAGAGGTTTTCTACAAACGATTTTGTTACTTGGAAGGAGTGCTCGGCCACAGTATCCCAGAAATTATGGTACTGCGAGGCGTCGGTGTCATCAAGCGGTTTGTCGCTGACGACGCGGAACGAGATGAAGGGCACCTGGTTGATGTAGCATGTCTGGGCGATGGCGCATGACTCCATGTCGACAGCCTTGGCTTCGGGGAATATGTCGATGATGCTGCGCATCTTCTCCTTGGAATCCACGAACCAGTCGCCAGTGACGATGAGGCCGGGGTGGATGAGAACGTTACAGGTGGCAGACAACTGCTGTGCTTTCTGGAGCAACATGCTGTCAGCCTGAAAACGGGCTGGCAGTCCCTGCACCTGACCGTACTGCGTGCAGTTGTCGATGGCTGTACCGCAATAGACGTCGTGATAGCAGAGTTCTGTGCTCACCACCACGTCCTGAATGTTGATGTCATCACCATTACCGCCCGCACAACCGCTGCTGATGATGCAGTCGGGATGGAACTCGTTGATCATCCGCTGGGCGCCCAAGGCAGCGTTTACCTTACCAATGCCGCATTTCTCGACGCGAACCTCACTGTCGGCAAAGAGCTGCTGCAACTGCCGCAACTCCTTGTCCATTGCTACTATAATTCCTATTTTCATTGTTGTATTTTGATGGTTTTGTTTGCAAAGGTACGAAATAATTCATAATTCACAATTCGCAATTCACAATTATTTCGTACCTTTGCAGACAAATTAAAGAATAGAAGTATGAAAAGTCTGAAGCAGTGGCTGCCTGACATTCTGGTAGTCGTGTTATTTGTAGCAATCTCGTTCGTCTATTTCTTCCCTGCCGATATCGAGGGGAGGATATTGTACCGGCATGACTCATCGGCCAGTCGTGGTGCCGGTCAGGAACTGTCAGAGTACCAGCAGCGCACGGGTGAACGTACCCGCTGGACGAATGCTTTGTTTGGTGGTATGCCTACCTACCAGATGGCTCCGTCCTACGACAGCACCAATATGCTGGGCCAGGCAGTCAATGCCTATCACCTGTGGTTGCCGGAGAATGTGTGGTATGTCTTTGCCTACCTGTTGGGCTTCTACCTGCTGCTGAGGGCTTTCGACTTCCGCTGGTATCTCGCCATGTTAGGATCGGTGATATGGGCGTTCTCCAGCTATTTCTTTATCATCATTGCCGCTGGACACATTTGGAAGGTGATGGCACTGGCTTATCTGCCACCCATGATTGCGGGTGTGGTGCTGGCTTATCGGGGAAAGTACCTGTGGGGCTTGGTGGTGACGGCCATCTTTGCTGCTTTCGAGGTGCAGGCCAACCATGTGCAGATGACCTATTATTATCTGTTTATCATCGCTGCCATGGTGATAGCCTTCCTGATTGAAGGCTTGCGTCGTAAGGATTATGCACACTTGTTGAAGGCCACTGGCGTATGTATTGCGGGTGCTGCCATCGGCATCTGTCTGAATATGTCTAACCTCTATCATACGTGGCAGTATGGTCAGGAGTCGATGCGTGGAGCCAGTGAACTGGTCAAGAAGAATACCGGCAATCAGTCGTCGAGCGGTCTGGACCGTGACTATATCACGCAGTGGAGCTATGGCATTGACGAGACGTGGACGCTGCTGGTGCCTAATGCCAAGGGGGGTGCCCACCAGATACACCTGAGTGATGAGAAGGCTGCCATGAAGCAGTGCGACCCCGAACTGGCAGAGTATGTCGGCCAGTGGTATCTCTACTGGGGCGACCAGCCCTTTACGGCAGGCCCGGTCTATGTGGGAGCTTTTGTGCTGATGCTGTTTGTCTTGGGCTTGTTCATTGTCCAGGGACCCATGAAGTGGGCGCTGTTGGCGGTGACCATCCTGTCGGTGCTGTTGTCATGGGGTAAGTACTTCATGCCACTGACCGATTTCTTCATCGACTACGTGCCGATGTATGCCAAGTTCCGCACGGTCTCGTCTATCCTGGTGATTGCCGAGTTCACCATTCCGTTGCTGGCCATGCTGGCGCTGAAGAAGATTGTTGACGAGCCGGAACTGCTGGCTAAGAAGATGAAGTGGGTTGTCGTATCGTTCCTGCTGACTGCCGGCATGGCAGTACTCTTTGCGCTGATGCCTACGCTGTTCTTTGACTTTACGTCGACTGCCGATGCCGAGCAGCTGCGCCGTATGTTGCCGGAGGAGTACTTGTCGTCCTTCCTGGCCAATATCAGCAAGGTACGTGAGGCTGTCTTTACTGCCGACTGCTGGCGTACGGTGCTGGTCATCGTCATCGGAACGGCAATACTGTTGCTTTACCGCTACCATAAACTGCGTGCCGAATGGGCAGTAGGAATGTTGGTGGTACTCTGCTTAGTGGATATGTGGCAGGTGAACAAACGCTATCTGAACGATTCAATGTTTGTGCCCGATACCGTTCGCGAGGAACCTATCCGCAAGTCACCAGCCATTGACCAGATCCTGCAGGATAAGTCGCTCGACTACCGTGTGCTGAACATGGCTTCCGACACCTTCAACGAGAACGAGACGTCGGCATACGTCAAGAGCATTGGCGGCTATCATGCTGCCAAGTTGCGTCGCTATCAGGAACTGGCAGATGCCTACATCCGTCCTGAGATGGCTGCCATGGGGCAGGCTGTGGCAAAGACTGGCGGCGATATGACGCAAGTCAACGGTGACAGCATCTATCCCATCCTGAACATGCTCAACACAAAGTACTTCATTCTGCCGTTGCAGGATGGGCAGAGTGTGCCCCTTGCGAACCCATACACCTACGGCAACGCCTGGTTGGTGGACAAGGTACACTATGCCGAGAATGCCAATGAGGAACTGGACATGACTGGACAACTGCCGTTGCGCCACGAGGCCGTAGCTGACAAGAAATTCCGCGACGTGCTGGGCGAGGGCAGTGTGCAGGATTCGACGAGCATCGTCACCTTGCAGGCCTATGAACCCAACCAACTTACCTATGAAGTCAACTCCGTCAAGGGTGGTGTCGTGGTGTTCTCAGAAATCTATTATCCTGGTTGGACGGCTACCGTTGACGGTGTGGAAACGGAACTGGGACGTGTGGACTACGTGCTGCGTGCCCTGCAAGTGAAGCCCGGCAAACACCTGGTGGTGCTGAGTTTCTTCCCCAAGAGCATCGACCGTACGGAGACTGTGGCATACGTTGCATACGTAGTACTGCTGCTTATCCTTCTTCTTTTAGGATGGCGCGCCGTACGTAAGCGCGGTGACCATACCACGCCACCATCGCCAAGCACAACAGCGGAATAAAGAACGACAGGTTGGTGCTGGGCAGTCCGAGCATGGTGACGCCGCTTTGAATAATGGCAGCCTGGATGGGTGGGAAGAACGAACCGCCAAGGATGGCCATGATGAGTCCTGCACCAGCTATCTTGACGTTTTCTCCGATGCCCTGCAACGCCAGACCATAGATGGTCGGGAACATCAGCGACAGGCAGATGCTGACAGTCACTAAGCAATAGAGACCGCTGCGGTCGGTGAAGAAAACGACACCGAAGATAGCTGAAATACCAATAATAGCCATGACGGAGAGCATCCGGCTGGCATCGAACCATCGCATCAGCCAAGTGCAGATGAAACGGCTGCAGGCAAAGAATACCATGGCGATGATGTTGTATTTCTGCGAAAGCACCTCGGCAGCCTGTTCCGTCATACCTTCGGCTATGAATATTCGTGTACCATATTGTATGATGAATGCCCAACAGCCAACTTGGGCACCGATATAACAGAACTCCGCCATCACGCCTTCGCGGTAGTTCTTGCGCTGTAGCAGTTCCTTGATGGTGGCGATAAGTCCCTTGTTAGAGTCGGCTGTCTCGATATGGGGCATGTGGCTGAGCCATATTAGAACGATGATGAGCACGACAACGGCAGCAATAAATATGTAGGGCTGGATGAGTACCTCCAGGTCATGATCCTTAATGATTTCAAACTGCTGTAGTGGCAGCTGATGGCGTGCTACCGTGTCAAGCGGACTCATGTTGGAGTGGACGGCCATAGCGACCAGCATGCCACCGACAGAACCTAACGCGTTGAAGGCCTGAGCGGCATTGAGACGCTGGATGCCCGTCTTCTCGCTTCCCATGCAGTAGATGTAGGGGTTGCAGCTGGTCTCTAAGAACGACAGTCCGCATGTCAGGATAAAGTAAGCTAACAGGAAAGGAGGAAAAACGCCGATGGCCTTAGCCGGCAAGAACAGTAGGGCACCGATGGCATAGAGGATGAGTCCCGTCAGCACACCCCACTTAAAAGAGTATCGCTGGATGAACAAGGCGGCAGGGAACGCCATGCAGAAATAGCCTAAGTTGAAGACCACGGGCACCATCGTTGCATCGAAGGTACTCATGCGGAATATCTTGGAGAACGCTCCCACCATTGGTGACGTGACGTTGTTGGCAAATCCCCATAGGGCAAAGCAGGCTGTGATGAGTACGAACGATGTCACAAATCCTCCGGTGCCATTGAATGAAAAAATCTTATTATCGAGTAGTTTCATCGGTTAGTTTGTTATTATTCGGGGTCAAAGTTACAAAAAAGTTCACAATTTATAGTTCATTTTTCTAAAAAAGTGTGGCGTTGCAATCATAATTCATAGATTTTTTTTATTTTTGCAAAAATAAATGAAGATACCGTATGAAAAAGTTGCTGTCCTTACCGCCTAACCTCGTGGAGAGTTTCCATGATGTGACGGGTTTCTCTCATGAAGAATTCTTTTGTACCAACGATCCCGTAGGCCATAAGTTAGGTTCTGGCGGTGGTACGGCATGGCTGTTGCAGCAGGCATACGCCAGTGCTCAAATCAGCGGTTGTGGACTGTCGTTCGACGAGTGGCTGGCATCCGAGCGACGCATTATCCTGCATGCCGGTGGACAGAGCCGCCGTCTGCCTTCGTATGCCCCCAGTGGCAAGATACTGACACCCATTCCTGTGTTCCGCTGGGAACGCGGACAGCGGTTGGCACAGACCTTGCTCGACCTGCAGTTGCCGCTCTATGAGCGAATGATGGCGCAGGCTCCCGACAGGCTGACCACGATGATAGTCAGCGGCGACGTATATATCCGCGCAGCAGAGCGCATAGGCACCATTCCCGATGCCGACGTGGTGTGCTACGGCTTGTGGCTCGACGCCTCTATCGCCAAGGATCATGGTGTGTTTGTCAGCGATCGCCGTACACCCAACGTGCTGAAGATGATGTTGCAGAAGCCAAGTACAGAGCGGCTGACGGAACTGTTGAAGGAGCATTTCTATCTGACTGACATTGGCATCTGGTTGCTTTCCGACAAGGCGGTCAAGCTGCTGATGAAGCGTAGCGGTGATGGTGAGGGCGCTCTAAAGGAATATGACCTGTATTCAGAATTCGGTTGTACGTTAGGCACTAACCCCACTATTGACGACGCGGAGTTGCACGAACTGTCGGTCGCCATTGTGCCCTTGCAGGGTGGTGAATTCTATCACTTCGGCACGTCTCGGGAGATGATATCGTCTACCGTTGCCATCCAGAATATCGTCAACGACCAGCGCGACATCATGCACCACGACCGCAAACCGCATCCCAGCATTTTTACGCAGAATGCGCTGACACACTACCGCTTCACGGAGGATAACCAGAACATCTGGATAGAGAACAGCTGCATCGGCCCACACTGGACGCTGACCACTGACCATATTGTGACGGGAGTACCTGACAACGATTGGACGGTGACGCTCCAGCCAGGCCAGTGTATAGACATTATTCCCATTGGTGAAACAAAATACTGCATCCGTCGCTACCATATTGACGACCGCTTTGCCGGCAACGACCAGCAGAAGAAGCAGTTCCCGGTGGTAGATCTAGAGACTCTAGTTAATCTAGATAGTCTAGATCATCTAGATAACCAAGAAATTCTAGAATATCTCTCTGCTGAGGAGATTTCCACGCAGGCCAACCTGCGCAGACTGTTTGCCCAGCGACGCCACTTCCGCAGCCAAAACTGGCCAGCCTTGGCCCGTAACTGGCAGCACTCGGTGTTCTACCAGCTGGACTTAGACGATGCTGCTCGCGAGTTCCGTGAATTGCAGCTGTCCATGCCAGAACCCCTTAGCGACACGGCTCCTCTGATGACGCGCATTCATGATGCCATGTTCCGCGATGACAGCAGTCGTGCCTTTTCCTTGCTGCGCCAAGGCATCCTTGACTCTCAGTGCTCCATGCTGAATACACCCCGGCTTTCGGTCTGTCAGGACCAGATAGTCTGGGGACGCTCTCCCGTTCGTATTGACCTCGCTGGCGGCTGGACCGATACACCGCCTTACTGTTTGATGGAAGGCGGTTCGGTGGTGAATATCGCCATTGAACTGAATGGTCAGCCACCTTTGCAGACCTACGTTAAGCCCTGCCGCGAACGGCATATCGTGCTGCGCAGCATCGATCTTGGCGCCATGGAGGTGATAGAGACTTACGAACAGCTGGCTGCCTACAACCAGGTGGGGTCGCCATTCTCCATTCCTAAGGCCGCCTTGACGTTGGCTGGATTCCAGCCGGGCTTCTCGCAGGAGGCTTATCCTTCACTGCGGGCTCAGTTGGAGGCCTTTGGCAGCGGCATCGAACTGACGCTGCTATCGGCTATTCCTGCCGGCAGTGGACTGGGTACGAGTAGCATCCTCGCTTCCACGGTATTGGGGGCAGTGAGCGACTTCTGCGGTTTAGGCTGGGATAAGAATGAGATAGGCAAGCGTACCCTCGTGCTGGAACAGTTGCTGACGACGGGTGGTGGCTGGCAGGATCAGTTCGGTGGCGTCTTAGGTGGCATCAAGTTGCTGGAGACGCAGCGCGGCTTCGACCAGAACCTGTTGGTACGCTGGCTACCGGACGATGTCTATACGCAACCCGAATATGCCCAGTGCCACCTATTATATTATACAGGTGTCACTCGTACGGCCAAGAAGATTCTGGCAGAGATAGTGCGACGGATGTTCCTGAATCATGGGGGAGAGCTGCGCCAGTTGCGTGCCATGAAGGCTCATGCCTTGGATATGTATGACGCCATCCAGCGCCAGGACTTCCAGCGGTTGGGACTGCTGGTGCGTAAGACTTGGGAGCAGAACCAGCAGATAGACAGCGGTACCAATCCTGAATCAGTACAACGCATCACCGAATTGGTGGACGACCTCTGCTTAGGCTATAAGTTGCCTGGGGCTGGTGGCGGTGGCTATCTCTATATGGTGGCTAAGGACCCGGAGGCGGCTGCCCGCATCAAGCAGACGCTGACGACTGCCCGTCCGCAAACCAATGCCCGCTTCGTCGAGATGACGCTCTCGAAGAAGGGACTACAGGTCAGTCGCAGTTAAGCTATTGTATCGTAATCTTCCGTCCGTTGTGGATGAAGACGCCTTTTTGTGCAGGCCTTGTGCTTTGACGGCGTCCGTCCAGCGTGTACCATGAGCCGTCGGCTATCGACTCACGGAGGTTCTCTTTCATGCCCGTACTGCCGTCGAGGAAGTTTTTCAGTTCGTAGA
Source organism: uncultured Prevotellaceae bacterium (assembly GCA_902765585.1). GTDB lineage: Bacteria > Bacteroidota > Bacteroidia > Bacteroidales > Bacteroidaceae > Prevotella. Next base: position 3,865 of record CACXAG010000064.1, on the reverse strand, counting down.
AGGCGGCGTAGGGCTGTCCTGTGTTGTGGTTATACAGGGCAGCGTTCCACCAACTGTCGGTGACGCTTTTGTTGCCGTTATCCTCGGGCCACCACCATAAGAGTCCTTTGACGCTGCTATGGTCGTTGAGCTTGGCCACCAAGTCGGCAGTAAAGTGGCGCTGACCTTCTTCGGTATACGGATAGGTGCTGGTGTAGTCGAACGTAGTTCCTGCCAACGGCCACGCATAGCAGTAGCCCGTTTCTACAATCATGATGTCCTTGCCGTAGTGCTTGTTCTCCAGCGTGTTCAGTGCTGTTTCCAGTGTATTCAGGTTGCCGTGATAGGCAGGATAGTAGCTCAGCCCGATGATGTCATAGTCGATGCCGTTGTCCTTCATGCGGTCGAAGTAGTCGGTTAGCACGTTGGGGTTGGGAGTGCGTTCGCTGTGCAAGATAATCTTGGCCTGCGGACATTCCTCACGGCAGGCCAGACCAGCTTTCTTGAGCAGCTGGAAGAAGCGGTTCCAGTTGGCAGCACTGCTGTTGGTGTAGCAGCGGTTGGCCGTGGTGCCTTCGACACCCCACAGCATTCCATAGCTGATTTCGTTGCCTGTCTGGATGAAGTCAGGAGTGGCACCGGCTGTCTTCAGCTGTTGCAGACACTCCTTGGTGTATTCGTAAATCTTGTCGTAGAGTTGTGTATCGGACAATGTCTTCCATGCGTCGGGTGTCCACTGTTTGGCTGGGTCTGCCCAGGTGTCGCTGTAGTGGAAGTCGAGCATGAAATTGAATCCTGCGTCCTTGATACGCTTGCCCAACTTTTTGACATAGTCCAAATCCTGACAAACGCCCTTGTCGTTGTCTTTCGACGGGTCGACAAACAAGCGGACGCGCATGATGTTCAGACCTTGCTCCTTAAAGAACGGCAGGGGTTGTACAGCCGTTCCGTTCTTGTCTTTATATACCACACCAGCATCTTCATACTTGGTCAGCATCGAAATGTCGCCACCAACGTACTTCTGTGCTGAAACCGTCGTGGTTAGCATTATCAATAATAATAGTAGTATTAGTTTTTTCATATCATCAGTAGTTTTGTCTTGTATCTTACTCCTTACACCATTATTTCTTATGGCGGTTTGCCCGCTGCTCACGGTATTTGGCTTTCTGCCGTGCAGAGCCGCTACCGTGAGCACCAGTGATATACTTTTTCTTCTTGGCCTTGGTCTTCACCTTGTCCTCTTCCTTGCGAGGACCACCGCCCCGGCCAAACGAAATGCCGTTCTCCAGTATCTCCTGAAAGTCTGATTCCTTACTCATAATCTTGTTTTTGCAAGGACTACAGGACTAAAGGACTTTTTTTCTCAGTTCCTTTGAATATAAAATTAGTCCTTAAGTCCTGTAGTCCTTGCTAAATATTAATGATGGAACAATCTTACGCCAGTGAAGGCCATGGCGATGCCGTACTTGTCGCAGGTCATGATAACATGGTCGTCGCGGACGCTGCCGCCAGCCTGGGCAATGAACTCTACGCCACTCTTGTGGGCACGCTCGATGTTGTCACCGAAGGGGAAGAAGGCATCAGAGCCGAGAGCTACCTTCGTATTCTGAGCTATCCATGCTTTTTTCTCCTCTAAGGTCAGCACCTCGGGCTGTTCGGTGAAGAACTGCTGCCAGGCACCGTCGCGCAGCACGTCGTCGTGCTCGTCCTCGGAGATGTAGACATCGATGGTGTTGTCGCGGTCGGCACGACGGATGCCTTCCTTGAAGGGCAGGGCCATCACCTTCGGATGCTGGCGCAACCACCAGATGTCGGCCTTGTTGCCTGCCAGACGGGTGCAGTGGATGCGGCTCTGCTGACCGGCACCGATGCCGATGGCCTGACCGTCCTTGACGTAGCAGACGGAGTTGGACTGTGTATACTTCAGCGTGATGAGTGCGATGATGAGGTCGCGCTTGGCATCAGCAGTGAAAGTCTTGTTCTGGGTGGGGATGTTCTCGAAGAGTGCGGGGTCGTCAAGCTTGATTTCGTTACGGCCCTGTTCGAAGGTGACGCCAAAGCACTGCTTACGCTCGATAGGTTCGGGCTTGTACGTAGGGTCTATCTTGATGACGTTGTAGGTGCCCTTGCGCTTGTCCTTCAGGATCTCGATAGCCTCGGGGGTATAGTCGGGGGCAATGACACCGTCGCTCACCTCACGCTTCAGCAGCAGGGCGGTAGTAGCGTCGCAGGTGTCGCTGAGTGCTACGAAGTCACCATAGCTCGACATGCGGTCAGCACCGCGTGCACGGGCATAAGCACAGGCGATAGGACTGTCGTCCAGTCCCTTGACATCGTCGACAAAGTAAATCTTCTTCAGCGTGTCGCTTAGTGGAAGTCCCACGGCAGCGCCAGCTGGCGAGACATGCTTAAACGAGGCAGCGGCAGCCAGACCGGTAGCTTCCTTCAGTTCTTTCACCAGTTGCCAGGCGTTCAGAGCGTCGAGGAAATTGATGTAGCCGGGACGGCCGTTAATGACTTCGATGGGTAACTCGCCTTCGGTCATAAAGATGCGCGAAGGTTTCTGGTTCGGATTGCATCCGTACTTCAGCTGTAGTTCTTTCATATATATAATAGGTGTAAAATCGATTTCGTGTGCAAAATTACAAAATAATTATCAATTATCAATTGTCAATTATCAATTATTTCGTAATTTTGCAACCGATATGGAGAAAAAGAGACATGCGCTACGGAAACTGTTGGAAGCCGTCGAGAAGGAAATCCTGAAGAAACCCAATCGGAAAACCCTCGACCGACTGTCGCTGTTGGCTGGTTTTCAGGACTGGGACTCGTTCCAGGAAGCCCTGCATGGTGCGGGCGACGAAGCCATATATGGCGGACACAAGGAGGTGAAAAATGAAAAATTGGAGAGGAAAGAGGAAGAAACAAAAAAAGAGACACCCCAATGATGCGGAGTGTCTCTTTTTATGTCGTGCAGGTTCTTCGTCTTAGTCAGCCTTGAAAGCCGAACGCTTCTCCTTGATGCGGGCAGCCTTACCAGTGAGCTTGCGCAGATAGTAAAGCTTAGCGCGACGAACCTTACCAACCTTGTTCACCTCGATAGAGTCGATGTTGGGTGACTCGATGGGGAAGATACGCTCTACACCTACGGTACCTGACATCTTGCGAACAGTGAAGCGCTTTTTGTCACCGTGACCGCAAATCTTGATGACTACGCCACGATAGAGCTGGATACGCTCCTTAGAACCCTCGATAATTTTGTAAGCGACAGTGATAGTGTCACCAGCCTTGAACTCTGGGAACTTCTTGCCGGTTGCAAATGCTTCTTCAGCAACTTTGATTAAATCCATTTTTAAATTTTTATTTTACATTTTGCTGTATCGTTCCAACGCAACATAGACGGGCAACTCGTGACTTCCCTCCATCGGTTACGCAGAAAGCGGGTGCAAAGGTACGCATAATTGATTGAAAAACAAAACAAATCGGCATATTTTTTTGTTTTTATAACACGTTTGCCGTCTTTTCTGGTTTATTTCATCTGCTCTAACAGTCGGGCGAGCTCTTCGAGGTTGCGTGGGTCAACGTTGAGATCCAACAAATCGCCATTGCGATTGAAGAGCTTGTACGTAGGCCAGCTGTGGACGTTCAGGTAGCGCTCAATGGCGGCCTGCTGGGCATCTGGCAGGTTGTAGTGAGCCACGTTCGGACCACTGACGTTATACTCCTTGATGACGTTCTCCCACGAATCCTGCGGACTGCGGTTGGCGAGATAGAGATACTGGATGTCGTAGTCCTTCAGTCGGGCGTATTCCTCGGTAGAGTGGGAGAGTGCCTCCTTACACGGTCCGCACCACGTTCCCCAAATATCCAGCAGCACGAACTTGCC
>CACXAG010000063.1 GCA_902765585.1 uncultured Prevotellaceae bacterium | reverse complement strand
GGGTACGGTGGATGAAGTGGGTCTGCTCATCCGCAAGGCTTTCGACAATTCTGACGCTGGTCAGGAGCGTGTAGGTGCTGATTCGGTCAGCGGTATCGCCCCGTTAAGGTGGAACTTCAACGCGTCAACAACCCCTCCCAATGCAAAGAAATTTTTCTTGCGAATGGTGAATGATGGTACCGTGAGCCGACTGGACGTATCGACCATTATCAGAACTGATGAGGACGATGATGCAGAGCCTATTCTGGGCATCTACGACCACATGTTTGCCGCAGAACTGAAGCCCTACATCGACCGCCTGGAGGCAGCTAACGGACTAATTGAATGCCCTCAATCAAAGAAGTTGTCGCTTGAGATGAAGCAGGAGAACAAGGATGCTAAGCTCTATGAGAGCGAGGCTTACCGCGTGTTCAGCTATCGTGCCAACGTCATCGCCTGGCTGAAGGGAATGGTACTCTATGTGGCGCACGGCTACAAGTGGAGCAAGGAGATTGCGGATTTCGTCCGTTGGACGCAGCAGTATAACCTCTGGTGCAAGATGCTGTACTTCGGTCAGCAACTGGAGAAGGAACTGCGCGAGGAGGTGGAGATTCAGCGTCAGTCAGGGCCTCAGAACCTGCTGGAGCTGTTACCTGATGAGTTCACTAAGGAGCAGTACTACCAGATGCGTCAGCAACAAGGCAAGACGGGTAGTGGTGACGGCACGCTGCGCAGTTGGCAGAGTCGCGGGTATATTGTCTATGACGAGGTCTCAGGACGATACGTGAAGACGGAAGCGTACAAGCGGAAGTTTTCAACCACGAAGTAATAATAACGACAACGAATTAAGACGAATTAAACGAATTGAAAGTAAAATTCGTGTCATTCGTGAAATTCGTTTTAATTCGTTGTTTAAAAAAAGAATAAAGATGTTTGAAGTTCAGAATAATCAAGAATGCTTCGTACAGCTCTGGCGCAAGCTGGAGCGCACGAGTCAGCTCCTCCGGGTGCAATGCAAGCGCTTCTGCATCCGTCGCATTTTGAAGTCGTGGTTCCCAGCTGAAGCCAGCGATGACTTTATCTGGAAGGTGTGCAGCCTCTGTGATCAGGCAGGCTGGGACGAGTTGCCCCTGCCCTCACTTTATCCTCGTAAGCATCGTGAATTGCTCCGTGCTATCGTAGCCGTCAAGACGGGCATCAGCTTCTACAAAGTTGACCTGAAAGCCCTCGATAAAGCCTACAGCATCGCATTCCCTAACAGTACACCAATTAACGTAAATAAAAAAAAGAAATGATGCAGTTGTTGCAGTGTTGCAGTTCTAAACAACGAGGATTACGACGAGTTGCTGATAGAACAGAAAGGGTACACCTACTGGATTCACTTCGCGGTGAAACCGAGTGGCAATCGCAGGCGCACGAACTTTAAACGGTAAATGAAAAAAAGAGACCAGGTTCCTGAGTCAATGAAGATTCAGAAACCTGGTCTTTTATAAATGGAAGAGATAGGGCGTCAGTATCGTCCTTTAAATCAGCGAGAAGGCAACGTCCATCATGTGTGGGAACTCGCGGGGGCTGTCCCTGTGAGCTCCTTGGAAACGAATTATCCTAATTATATTCTGAAGTTTTCCACCCTTTGATAGGGCATAAAATAATAGCGAATTGAGTATGAAATAATCTGCAAAACAAAACAGAAATCGAGAAAAATTTCGTAAATTTGTAGTCGCTAAACAAAACAAATGCGAAACGCTTCAAGACTTCTGTTATGACTGCAAAATTAGAGAAAATTTTAACCCAAAAGTTGTATGATTAAAGAAAAAGTAGTATCTTTGCTGCGAAATAATCAATAACGATGAAAAAGAGGCCACTTGTCATCTTTTCTTTCCTGTTCCTGCTGATGACGTGCGTACTGACCGTCTCGGCACAGAATAACGCAGCTGCTGAGGTGAAGCAGCTGACCAAAGAGATGTATGAACAGTTTAATGCCGACGATTATGAGAAACTGACGGTGACCGTCGGCAAGCTGAAAGATGCATGCGTCAGGGCTGGCGACTACAAGACTTTCTACAAGGCATGGGGCAATCTCATCCTTAAAACCAAAACACACGTGGGCCGTCCGCAGGCCATGAAGATGATTAAGGAGATGCGCGACTATGCCGTGGAGCACGACCATAAGTTCGGACTCTATAGTGCCACCTATACCACTGCTTACCTGCTGAACCAGATTGGCGACCAAGCTGGCGCTCAGCGGAACTACCTGAAAGCAGCAGAATACTTGAAGAAGTACTATCCCGAGGAGAGCACCGCATCCATCTATGTGTCGCTGAGCAAGCTGGCTTTGTCTGCCAAGGAAGACACCACAGCCATTCACTATGCCCGGCAGGCTATCAACGACCCGCACGTGACACCGCTCCAGCGCCACATGGCCAAGGTCTGTATGTGTCTCGCATACGGATGGTTAGGCAAGAAGAAAGAGTTTGAAGAGGCATACGCCAAGCTGAAGGCTATCAATGACGTTTCGACAAACCAACAGGACATGCTGTCCATTGAGATATTCAGGGCCAAACTGCAAGGCGACTTCGAGAAGGCCAAACAACTGGCTCACCAGTACAAGTCGAAACAGATGCGGGTGCTGTATATCTACAAAACCCTGGAATGGGCCGGCGACTGGAAGGAGGCACTGGAAGCATTTAAGGATTATCGGTTTTTCCTCGATTCGGTCAACAATAGGGACGTTCGCGAACAAGCCGCACTCTATCACTCGGAGCTGAACGTGGCACTGGCCGAGAACGAGTCGAAAGACCTTCGGTTGGCCAACAAGCGACTGCAGCTCATCCAGATGGAGCATGAACTGGAGCATCAACGGCTGGAAGTGGAGGCTGCCAACCTGAAGCTGAAGAACTCGGACATAGAACTGGCCAATGCTGCCATTAAATCGGAGAACGACAGCCTGGAGCGCAGCGAACAGGCAGCCAAAATCAACGAATACAAGTCGCGCATGGAGGCTGAGGAGAAAGCCGAGCACGCTCACCACGTCATCATCTTCGCTGCCGCCTCCATCGCCCTGCTCATCTTAGGCTTCCTGCTGTTCTATCTGCACCGCCGCCAGCGCCAGATGCACCGCCTGCAGCAGGTGAACACCGAACTGAAGACGGCCTACGAACAGCTGAAGACGACGAAGCTGGCCAAGGAGCGCATGGAGAACGAACTGCAGGTGGCACGCGAGATACAGCTGAGCATGCTGCCCCACAATTTCGTGCACCTGCGGCGTGCCGATGCTCATGCCTTCATGCGTCCGGCAAAATTCGTCGGCGGCGACCTCTACGACTTTTTCTATCAGAACGACAAACTGTATTTCTGCATCGGCGACGTGGCAGGAAAGGGCGTGCCGGCATCCATGCTCATGGCCGTAGCCGTTAACCTGTTCCGCATGACTGCCAAGGAGGGCTTCTCGCCTCAGGAGATAGCTACGAAGCTGAACGATGCCATATCAGCAGACAACGAACAAGGCATGTTCGTCACCATGTTTATTGCCATCATCGACCTGAACACAGGCCACATGGACTTCTGTAACGCTGGACACAATCCCCCGCTGCTCGACGGCGAATACATGGATGTGGAGAGCAACGCACCTATTGGACTGTGGCCTGAACTCGAGTACATTGGGCAGGAGGTGGAGAACATGAAGGGCAGAACCCTGTTCCTCTATACCGACGGACTGAACGAGGCTGAGAACAGCATACATCAGCAATTCGGCGACGACCGTCTGAAGTTGGAAATACGCCAGCACCAAGATGAGGATGCGCATAGCATGACAGATGATGTAGAAAGAGCCGTCGAAAACTTTGTCGGTGATGCCGAACAAAGTGACGACCTCACCATGCTATGCATCAAAATGCACTAAGCCGTTAGATTCAGATGGGAGACTGCCAGAGGACGACCTCGCCAGCATAGAGCGAGGCCTGGACGTCGATGAGACGCTGGTTGGAGGAGCCGCGGAACAGCAGGTCGGGGTCGCGGAGGCGCTGAACGTAAGGACCGTCGACGAGGACGTCGAGCTGTGAGAGCAGTTCGCGCTGTTCGGGCTGGATGAGGCTCTCGTAGGTGAAGCCGGTGAAGCACCAGATGTCTTTGTTGGTGTCGCGATGGATGGCGCGGGCCAGTTCGGCAAAGGCCGCGGCCTGATACATAGGGTCACCGCCGGTGAAGGTGACATTGGCGAAGGGGTCGGCGACGATGACCTGCATGAGCTGCTCCACCGTCATGTCGCGCCCGACGTCGAACGCCCACGACTGGGGATTATGACAGCCCGCACACTGATGACGGCAGCCGGCACAATAGATGGCGGTCCGGAACCCCGGACCATCCACCATCGTATCTTCTATGATGTCCAGTACGCGAATCATATTTTAACAAACCACGAATTTCACGAATTAAACGAATTGTTCTATGCAAATCAACTTTTCCCGAATGCATCTGAAGATGCAACGAATTGCACGAATTGGCTGCGCTGTCATCATTCTTTGACCTAAAGGTACAAAGTGTGGCGTCGCATTCGTGAAATTCGTGGTTTTGATTTTATCTATGCAAAAGTCATCATTCGTGTAATTCGTGAAATTCGTGGTTTAAATATTACTTTGTTTCAAATAAATCCTGTGCGCCGTGGTCGATGTGAGTGACGCGGTCGTTCAGTTCGGCCAGCTTGCCGCTGTTCCAGCGGTCGGTGGTGCCGACAAGGTAGCCAGTGATGCGCTGCAGCTTGTCGATGTCGGTGGAGCCGCACTTGGGACAGCGCTCCAAGTGGTCGTCGGCATTCTCGTAGCCGCAGTCCATGCAGCGGTTGCGATTGTGGTTGACGGAGCCATAGCCCATATTGAGCTGATCCATCATGTCGACAACGCTCATGATGACCTGCGGGTTGTGAGTGGCGTCGCCGTCAATCTCGACGTAGAAGATGTGGCCGCCACGCGTCATCTCGTGGTATGGTGCCTCGACCTCGGCCTTGTGGCGTGCCGAACACTTGTAGTAAACGGGCACGTGGTTGGAGTTGGTGTAGTAGTCGCGGTCGGTGACGCCGGGGATGGAGCCAAACTGCTTGCGGTCGCGCTTGGTGAAACGGCCTGCCAGTCCCTCGGCGGGCGTGGCCAGCACGGAGTAGTTGTGGTGGTAGCGCTCGCAGAACTCGTTGACGCGCTCACGCATGTAGCCGACAATCTTCAGTCCTAACTGCTGCGCCTCGTCGCTCTCGCCGTGGTGCTTGCCCGTCAGCGCCACGAGGCACTCAGCGAGTCCGATGAAGCCGATGCCGAGGGTGCCCTGGTTGATGACGCTCTCGACGGTGTCGTTGGGGCCGAGCTTGTCGCCGCCAATCCAGAGGCTCTTCATGAGCAGGGGGAACTGCTTGGAGTAGGCCGTCTTCTGGAACTGGTAGCGGTCGTCCAACTGCTTGGCAGCGACCTCCAGCATATTGTCGAGTTTGGCAAAGAACTTAGAGATGCGCTGTTCTTTCACCTCTTTTCCCTCGCCACTCACCTCTAACATACACTCAATGGCGAGTTTCACTATATTGATGGTGGTGAACGAGAGGTTGCCGCGGCCTATCGAGGTCTTCGGTCCGAAGCGGTTCTCGAAGACGCGGGTGCGACAGCCCATGGTTGCCACCTCGTGCAGATAGCGCTTGGGGTCTTCGGGGCGCCACTCGTCGGTCTGGTTGAAGGTGGCGTCGAGGTTGAGGAAGTTCGGGAAGAAGCGTCGTGCCGTGACCTTGCAGGCCAGCTGATAGAGGTCGAAGTTGCGGTCTTCGGGCAGGTAGTTGACGCCGCGCTTCTTCTTCCATATCTGAATGGGGAAGATGGCTGTCTCGCCACCGCCCACGCCCTCGTAGGTGGAGAGCAAAATTTCGCGCATGACGCAGCGGCCCTCGGCACTGGTGTCGGTGCCGTAGTTGATGGAGGAGAACACCACTTGGTTACCGCCACGCGAGTGGATGGTGTTCATATTGTGGATAAAGGCCTCCATAGCCTGGTGCACGCGGCCCACGGTCTTGTTGACGGCATGCTGGCGGGCGCGCTCACGGCCAGTCAGTCCGTCAAGAGGCTGTTTCAGATAGTCCATGAGCGGTTCGTCGTAGAGGTCCTTGTAGTCCTCGCCGTTGAGGTCCTCCAGGTATTTCAGTTCCTCGATATAAGTCAGACGGACGTAGGGCGCCAGATAGAAGTCGAAGGCGGGGATGGCCTGACCGCCGTGCATCTCGTTCTGGGCACACTCCAAGGAGATGCAGGCCAGCACGGAGGCCGTCTCGATGCGGCGAGCCGGGCGCGAGGCGCCGTGACCGGCCACGAAACCACAGGTGAGGATGTTGTCCAACGGGTGCTGCACGCAGGTCAGCGACTTCGTGGGATAGTAGTCCTTGTCGTGGATGTGCAGGTAGTTGTGCTCCACAGCCTCGCGGCTCTCCGTCGAAAGGAGGTAGTCGTCGACGAAGGGCTTGGTGGTTTCCGACGCAAACTTCATCATCATGCCGGCGGGCGTGTCGGCATTCATATTGGCATTTTCGCGGGTGACGTCGTTGTTCTTGATGTTGACGATGTCGAGGAAAACCTCGCGGGTCTTGGCCTTGCGGGCTATGCTGCGCTGGTGACGGTAGGCGATATACTTCTGGGCCACGTCCTTGCGGCTCGACTTCATGAGTTCGAGTTCTACGAGGTCCTGAATCTGTTCCACCGTCATCTGGCTCTCGCCACGCTGGGCGATGCGGTCGGTAATCTGGTAGAGCAGGCGTTCGTCCTCGCCTTTGTCGGTATGAAGCATGGCCTTACGAATGGCCGCCATGATTTTCTGTTCGTTGAATCCTACGATGCGCCCGTCGCGCTTTACTACTGTCTGTATCATTGATCTTTAATCTATCACCCAGATGAGCAGGCCTACTGCTGCGACGACAGCCCACAGCCGCCATTGCTTGACCATGGGCAGCAGTCCCCGCTTCAGCGCCCGCAGCAGGAAGGGGCGTTGCACCTCGCGCTGGCTGACGCCATTGCCTAACTGGTATTCCCAGAGCGAGGCATAGGTCTCGCGGTCGCGGCGGAAGGTGTTCCGTCCGCGGCGCCAGGCGTGCCAGCCTTTCCATGCCAGCAGCGCCAGCAACAAGATGAGATAGGTTATACGCATGTGTTTTCGTTTAGAGTTCTATGTTTGATGTGGGGTCTGCCGTGACGGCCAGTACGGCGGCACCGCGCTCGGCAGCCTGGTGCAGCAGCCGGTCGACCGTCTCCCACTGGGCGGCGTCGAGCCGGATGGCAGGTTCGTCGACGATGAGCAGTTGCTTGTCGGAGAAGGCGGCCTGCTCGAGCATCCGCACATAGTCCGTCGACAGCTCGTTGGTATACCACTCGGGCACCACGAGGCGCTGGGGTACGTAGGCCGTCTGGCGGCGGAAGTATGGTGCCGACAGGGGCGTCAGCAGTTCACCGTCGATGCTGATGTGTCCGCTGTCAATAGGCAGGAATCCCAGCACGGCACGCAACAGGGTGGTCTTACCCGAGCCTGAAGCGCCCGAGAGGGTCAGCAGTTGTCCGGCTCCGACAGTCAGCGAAACGTCCTTGACAAACTGGCCTATGGTCACATGGTGAAGTTCCAACATCATAAACTGAGTGCAAAGGTACAATTTTTAGTTCATAGTGCAAAGTCCATCATCCAAAGTTTTAGCGATTAACATCTTTTTGCATAATAATTATGAACTACGAACGATGAACTATGAACTATTTCGTACTTTTGCAGCATGAAAACGAAAACAAGACGCATGCCGGCTGAGTGGGAGCAGCAGAGCTGTGTGCAGCTGACGTGGCCGCACAAAGACACCGATTGGGCACCGATGCTCGACGAGATTACCGCCGTCTACGAGGAGATGGCGCGCGAAATCAGCCAGCGCGAGGGATTATTAGTCGTGGCTCCGCCCGACGCCCAACTCTCCCCTCTCCCCTCTCACCTCTCACCTCTCACTACTCACCTCTCACGTCTCAACACCAACGACACTTGGGCCCGCGACCACGGATTCATCACCGTCGAAGACGCCAAAGTCCTCAGCCCTCAGCCCTCTGACCTCGTGCTCCTCGACTTCAAGTTCAACGGCTGGGGCGAGAAGTTCGAAGCCGAACTGGACAACGCCATCAACCGCCAACTGTACGACCAGGGACTGGTGACGGGCCACTACGAGTCGCACCTCGACTTCGTGCTGGAGGGCGGCAGCATCGAGAGCGACGGCAAAGGCACCATCTTCACGACGGCGTGCTGTCTGCTGGCGCCTCACCGCAACCAGCCGCTGACACAACAGGAGATAGAGGAACGGCTGAAGGAGTGGTTAGGAGCCGAGCGCGTGGTGTGGCTGAACCACGGCAGCTTGATAGGCGACGACACGGACGGACACATCGACACGCTGGTGCGCATCTGTCCCGACGACACCATATTATATACAGGGGGGGACGACGACCACCCCGACCTCACCCTGATGGAGGAAGAGCTCCAGGCGCTGCGCACGCTGGACGGGAAACCCTACCGGCTGCTGAAGTTGCCCCTACCCCGCCCCATCTACGACAATGGTGAGCGGCTGCCCGCGACTTACGCCAACTATCTGGTCATCAACGGTGCCGTACTGGTGCCCACCTACGACCAGCCCGACTTGGACGCCGAGGCCATGCGCATCATCGGCCAGGCTTTCCCCGACCGCGAGATGGTGGGCATCAACTGCCGCGCCGTCATCAAGCAGCACGGCTCGCTGCACTGCTGCACCATGCAGTACTATGGCGGCCTGCGGCCTAAAGAAAAAATAATAAATAATAAATAATAAACGATGAAGAGAGGACTAATAAAAAAATAATATAAACGATGAAGATAGGACTGATACAACAGCATAACACGGCGGACCGCGAGGACAACAAGCGGCGGCTGGCAGAGAAAATCAGGAAAGTAGCGGCAGAGGGTGCCGAACTGGTAGTGCTGCAGGAACTGCACAACGGGCTGTACTTCTGTCAGGACGAGAACGTAGGCACGTTCGACCAGGCAGAGCCCATTCCCGGACCATCCACTGAATTTTATGGCCAGTTGGCCAAAGAGTGTGGCGTGGTCATCGTGACGTCGCTGTTTGAGCGACGCGCCACGGGACTGTACCATAACACGGCCGTAGTGCTGGAGAAGGACGGCACGATGGCCGGCAAATACCGCAAGATGCATATCCCCGACGACCCCGGCTACTACGAGAAATTCTATTTCACGCCCGGCGACCTGGGCTTCCAGCCCATACAGACCAGCGTAGGCCGACTGGGCGTGCTCGTCTGCTGGGACCAGTGGTATCCAGAGGCAGCGCGCCTCATGGCACTGGCTGGGGCAGAACTGCTCGTCTATCCTACCGCTATCGGCTACGACCCCAACGACACCGCCGACGAACAGCAGCGCCAGCGCATGGCGTGGCAGACGGTACAACGCGGCCACGCCGTGGCGAACGGCCTGCCCGTGGTGACAGTAAACCGCGTGGGCGAAGAAGACGGGGTTCCGTTCTGGGGAACGTCGTTCGTGGCCGGACCGCAGGGCGAACTGCTCTACGAGGCCCCTGCCGACCAAGAAGCGGAGACGGTCGTGGACGTCGACATGCAACGCTCCGAACAGGTGCGCCGCTGGTGGCCCTTCCTCCGCGACCGTCGAATCGATGCCTACGGCAGACTCACCAGCCGCTTCATAGACGACTAAAAAAGAGAAGGGGATGCTGTCTCGCGACAGCATCCCCGCAAATACACTTATATAATAATACACACAAACATTCTACTCTTCAGGAGCCGTCGTGGGCGTTGAGAGTGCCTCGTCAGTTCCCAACTTGGCAATAGCCTCGCGAGTATGGTTCATCCACAGCTTGCGAACGGCACTGCGCTCGGCCAGACCGGGAATGTATTCGCCACCGCTCTTATACTGCTTCCAGCAAGCCTCCTTGAAACCAGTCTCGTAAGCCTCGGTCTTGATGCCGGCAGCATTGAACAGCGAGTACCAGCTCTCCTCGTCTTCCGGGTCAGCCATATCGTTATGGGCGTGGTCACCGGCAATTGACATCAGCACGAAGAGCTGAGCAGTCTTGTTCGAGTTAGGCTCATAGCTGACCTCAATAGCCCTGTCGCCAACGAAATACTGGGCATCTTTTCCTGCAATGTGATCAAGTACATTCGCTGCGTAAGTATCATCCATATCAACAGTGCCTACATAGTAGCTCTTGCTGATTTCGCGCAGGGCACTCTCTAACTGCAGGTAGCGAATGTTGCCGCCATAGTAGTCGTAGCCCTCAGGGTTACCGTGTCCCATAAAGGCAACGATTCCCTGCTGAACGGCAGCACTGATGTCGCTCTCCTCGTTCAGCGTCTTAGCCAGATTGACAGCATCGCTGGGTTCTGCCATCAGCGGCGTACCAACTACTACCTGACGGTCGATGCTCTTCATATAAGCGTCGGTGAAGTCACCGTTGCGGTTGTTCATGAAGTCCTTGACGTAGCTGTCGCGCACACGGCGGTACTCCTCACCAGGGATGACCTGCAGCGACTGAACGACAATCTGCTTGTAGCCAGCCAGTCCGATGGCCGTCAGCCAGTGCTCGGGGTCGTAGTAGTCCTTCGGGGCTACGTTCTCGCCAGCGCGGGCGTTGTTGATACAAATGGCGCTGGAGAACGAGAGATAAACGTCCCAGCCTGAGAAGTTGGACTGATAGTCGGCCACTACCTTGTCGAAGGTGTCATAGGCCTGCTCCCACGTCGAACCGAAAGCCACGAGCAGGATGACCTTGTCGCTCTTCTTGCTTTTGTTGACAGTCTCATTGACAATTTTCTGGTACCTCTGGTAATTTGACTCTGGGGTTGCGCCACCATTGTCTTTGTCATCATCGCTACAGGCGGTGAATGTTGCACTTGCGATGAAAGCCATTGCGGCCAGCATCAACATTTTAATCTGTTTCATTGTTGTTTGAATTTAAATTAGACTTGTATTTGTTGGTTAATTTCTTGCCCTGATTGAAGCGGATGGTGAGCGAGGCATAGACGGTACGGCCCGGCGTGGTAGTGCCGAGGTGCAGGCCGTGGGGTGTGCGGTCGCAGTAGTCGAAGATGTTGTCGACGCCAGCCTCGATGATGACGGGGTGAGTGGTGAGAGGTGAGAGGTGAGAGAATAGCTTGGGGGTGAAACTATAACGTGCCGTCATGCGCCAGAGCTGATAGCCCTTGCCGTCGCCGTCATCCTGGTAGTAGCGCTTGGAGGACATACGCCCGTAGACACCTATTCCAAGTGAAGGAGCCAATCTCTTACCTCTTACCTCTTGTCCCTTACCTCTAAATTCGTGATTCCACGTCGCATAGACATTGGCCTTGTGATGAGCCATGCCGTCGATGGTCACGGTATGCATTGTTTCTTTCTCCGAGTCGTACTGGTTGGCCTCGGTGTCCAAGTAGCTGTAGGAGCCGCCAGCGGTGAAGTGACGGCCCTGGTAGCGCAGGGTAACGTCGACACCATAGGTCTTGGCGTCCTCCATGTTTTGGTACTGGCGCACACGAATGGGGTCGTACTTGGCTATCAGGTCGCCAGGTGCCGACTTCGTCGGAATGGTGACGAGGGTAATCATGTCGTTCACCTGATTGATATAGGGTGCGATGGTCACGGTCAGGTGGCCGATGCTGTATTCCGCACTCGCACCGTAGTAGTTGGAGTACTGGGCCTTCAGTCCGTCGTTGCCGAGATAGAGGTACACGCCATTCATATTTTTGATATACTGGTAGTGCAGCTCCTTCGGTGTAGGCGTCTTGTAGCCTTGGCTCCACGTAGCACGCAGGCGCAGGTCGCCCAACTTCAACATGGCAGAAATCTTGGGCGTCAGTCGGGTGCCGAAGCCTTCGTTACGCGTCAGTCGCAGGCCAGCCGTGAGATACAGCGGATTGAGCAAAGCCAGCTCGTCCTGGACGTAGATGGCCTCGGTATTGTCCGTAGCCTTGCCGCCCGCCACACGCATAGGCGCCTTCAGCCAGTCGTAGCGGTATTCGAGTCCGGCAGAGAGCTGCTGCTCGTAAGGGAGCGTGAAGACGCCCTTCAGCGAGACGTTCGTCAGCCGCTGGTCGCTCTGCAGTTCGGTGTCGCCAGGGAAATAGGGGAAGTAGTTGGTGAAGCGTCCGTTCACGTAACCATCCGTCAGCGTGGTGTCCGTATAGGCATAACGGTAGGCGTGGCGCTTCCAGTCTGCATCGAGGGTAATGACGTCCGTGGCGTTCAGCTTCCATTTGCCTCCGACGGATGCCGAGGCATTGTTGTATTGCAGGTCCCACGTCTTCACGTCCACACCGGGATGGTGACCGCAGGGCCTGTAGATGCGCTTCCAGTAGATGCTGCCGTCGGCATAGAGTTCTATCTGGGGCGCCAACTGGTAGGTCAGGCGCTCGGCCAACTGCCAGTTGGTATGGCGGTTGACGGTCTTGTTGCGCGAGTCGGTGATGTGGTACTCCGTCTGCTGCGGCGCTTCCTCCGACGTGTTTTGCCAGCCGTCCGAATGCTGCAGCTGGAAGTTGGTGTAGCTCGACCAGCGCCCGTAGTTCAAGGCCACTCCATTGTGCTGACGAATGTCGCCGTATGAGCCGACGCGGGACGTGTTCTCCACCATCAGTCCTTGTTCGCGATGCTTGCGGGTGATGATGTTGATGACGCCCGCAATGGCATCGGAACCGTAGAGTGCACTCGACGCTCCTTTTACAATTTCTATCTTCTCGATGTTCTGCGGGTCGATGAGACTCAGGTCGTTCTCGCCGCCGTTGTCGCCGTGCAGACGACGACCGTCGATGAGGATGAGCACGTAGCTGTTGCCTAAGCCGTTCATCTGAAGGCGCGAACCCATGTCGCTCTCACCGAAGTCGAACGAAGCCGTGAGTCCACCGAGGATATCCTCGATGCTTTTGCCGGCATACTGCTGCAGCTGGCGGTGACTGATGACCTCGGTTTGCACAGGGGCATCCTTCAGCAGGTGTTGCGTGCCCGTACCGGTCACCACCACCTCCTGCAAGCTGTCCGTGCGCCATATATGCCCCGTCTGGGCACATACGCCAACAGCCAACAGCCAAAGGCCAAAGGCCATAATCTGTTTTTTCATCATCAAAAAAAATTCCTTTTTCTGCACCGCATATTCCTGTACGGGCGTACTTTTTATTTTTTGGCAGGCTTGACGCTTTGCGTCGAGCCTTGCCTGCGCTCGGCAGAACACAAGCTCACTTGGTCCTGCTCTCACTTCTGGCAGGTCTTCTGACTTTCCCCAGTCTGCCTTACCTTCCCGAGTGGTCTCAGTGGCGTTATACAAGCAGACCCTTGATAAGGGGATCACAGCTGCAGGTACAGTTCCGGACTCTCACCGGATTCCCTTGCATCAGGCAGCATCAGCTGCCGGATTGCCATATTCGGCTGCAAAAATACAAAAAATTTAGTTCATAGTTCACAGTTCATCACTCATAGTTAAGAAGATTAACATCTTTTTGCATAATAATTATGAACTGTGAACTATGAACTATGAACTATTTCGTACCTTTGCAGCCAAATTATTTCGCAAGACCCAAGAGACAATGGCAAACAATTTGAGATTCCAGGTAGTAGAAGAGGCATTCAAGAAGCGTGCCATAGAGGTGAAGGCTCCCGCCGAGCGTCCCTCTGAATACTTCGGCAAGTATGTCTTTTCACGTGAGAAGATGTATAAGTACCTCAGCAGAGACGTCTATGACAAGATGATCGACGTCATGGACAATGGTGCCCGGCTCGACAGAAGCATCGCCGACGCCGTGGCCGCCGGCATGAAAAAGTGGGCAATGGAGTTGGGCGTGACACACTACACGCACTGGTTCCAGCCGCTGACGGAGGGTACTGCCGAGAAGCACGACGCCTTTGTGGAACACGACGGCAAGGGCGGCATGATAGAGAAGTTCTCAGGCAAACTGCTGGTACAACAGGAGCCCGACGCCTCCAGCTTCCCCAACGGCGGCATCCGCAACACCTTCGAGGCTCGCGGCTATTCAGCCTGGGACCCCACCAGCCCCGTCTTCATCATCGACGACACGCTGTGTATTCCAACCATCTTCATTGCCTATACGGGTGAGGCACTGGACTACAAGGCTCCGCTGCTGAAGGCGCTCCACGCCGTGGACAAGGCCGCTACGGACGTCTGCCGCTATTTCTACGACAACGTCCAGAAGGTACAGGTGAACCTGGGCTGGGAGCAGGAGTACTTCCTCGTCGACGAGGGTCTCTACTCGGCTCGTCCCGACCTCCTGATGACGGGACGCACGCTGATGGGACACGAGAGTGCGAAGAACCAACAGATGGACGACCACTACTTCGGCACCATCCCCGACCGCGTGCAGGCCTTCATGAAAGACTTGGAGATTCAGGCTCTGGAACTGGCCATACCCGTAAAAACGCGCCACAACGAGGTGGCTCCTAACCAGTTTGAACTGGCGCCCATTTTCGAGGAGTGCAACCTGGCCGTCGACCATAACATGCTGCTGATGTCGCTGATGAAGAAGGTGGCCAGGAACCACGGTTTCCGCGTGCTGCTGCACGAAAAGCCCTTCGACGGCATCAACGGTTCGGGAAAGCACAACAACTGGAGTCTGTCAGCCGACAACGGCGTGCTGCTGCATGCTCCTGGCAAGACGCCGGAGGAGAACCTGCGCTTTGTGACCTTCATCGTGGAAACGCTGATGGCGGTATATAAGCACAACGGACTGCTGAAGGCATCGATTATGAGTGCTACCAACGCTCACCGCCTGGGCGGCAACGAGGCGCCGCCAGCCATTATCTCCAGTTTCTTGGGCACGCAGCTCACCGAACTGCTCGACCAGATAGAACGTGGCGAGAAGTCGGAGGTGAGAGGCAAGAAGAACATGGAGATTGACATACCACAGATTCCCGACCTCATCGTCGACAATACCGACCGCAACCGCACATCGCCCTTTGCCTTCACGGGCAACCGCTTTGAGTTCCGTGCACCAGGCAGCAGCGTCAACTGTGCCTCAGCCATGATAGCACTCAATGCCGCTATGGCCGAAGTGCTGAACTCGTTCAAGGAGCGTGTCGATGCCAAGATGAACAACGGCGTCGCCAAGGTGACGGCCATTTTGGAAGTGCTGAAGGACGACATCAGGACGTGCAAGCCTATCCGCTTCGACGGCAACGGCTATAGCGACGAGTGGGTCGAGGAGGCTGCACGCCGCGGACTGGACGTGGAGAAGTCGTGCCCGGTCATCTTCGAACACTATCTGGACGAGTCCAGTGTCAAGATGTTTGAGAGCACCAAAGTCATGAACCGCAAGGAACTGGAAGCTCGCAACGAGGTGAAATGGGAGATGTATGTCAAAACCGTACAGATTGAGGCCCGTGTGTTGGGCGACCTCGCCATGAACCACATCATTCCGGTGTCGACACACTACCAGAGCCAGCTCATCAAGAATGTGCAGGGCATGAAGGACATTTTCCGTGCCGAAAAGGCCGAGCGTCTGTCTACCCGTAACATGAAGCTCATCGAGGAGATTGCCGAGCGCACGGAGCGCATCGAACAGCTGGTAGAGGAACTGACGGACGCCCGTCGCGTGGCGAACCGCATAGAGAATATTCACCAGCGCGCCATTGCCTATCACGACACCGTCTGTCCGAAAATGGAGGATATCCGCCGCGAGATAGACAAGTTGGAGCTCATCGTAGAGGACGGTCTCTGGACATTGCCCAAATACCGCGAACTGCTATTCATTAGATAAAATTTTAACCCAAATAGGTCTTTAGAAACGACCGATTTGGGTTTAAGGTATAAAAAAATAGTGTTCCTTTTTATTTTTCGAAGTGTTGGTAGTCTTTGAGGGAGCGCCAGGAGCCGCCCCACTGGAAGCCGTGCTGGATGAAGAGCCGGTAGCAGAGGTCGCGCTTCGTAATCTTATACTTGAAAGTCTTCGAACGGTCCACGTATGGCTTGCCCGTCGCAGGCTGTACCAGCAATGTGCCGTCCTTCTTGCGCCGTACGCAGGGATTGTAGAGCGGGTTGACGTCAATAGCCAGCCCGAGGGCATGCTTCGACAGTTTCGTGCTGCCGGCAATGGGGCGGTAACAATAACATGACGTATTGTTGGCACGCATGGAGCGCTCGTCGTCATCGGCATAATCGGAGATGGGACGAATGCGCTCAATGGGATATTTCGCCTCATAGAGCTTCTGGAAAATCTCGCTCAGGTCCTGGGCAATGGTGGTGTTGCAAATGATGATACCCTGCTGCGTCTGCCCTTGAAAGTCCACGTAGGATACTTGCAGCGTGTCCAGCCGGACGCCCTCAGGCTGCGCGGCAACGGCCTCAGCCAGCAGCCAGCCTAACAAAATCATCATCACCCTCATATCGCTTCTATTTCTTCCGGTTTCTCTATCAGCGTTGTGGCACCGTGCGCAAGCAGGAACTCTTTTTCACGGAAGCCCCACAGCACGCTGATGCAGGGCAGTCCGCTATTGCGGGCCGTCTCTATGTCCACATCGCTGTCGCCGACGTAGACAGCATCATCCTTGGTAACGCCTAACTGGCGCAGGGCCTCATAGACGGTGTCGGGAGCTGGCTTCTTGCGGATGCCTGCCGCCTCGTTCTCGCCAATAGCCACCTCCACATCGGGGAAGAAGTGGCTGACCAACTCCTGCGTAGCTGCCATCATCTTGTTGCTGACCACGGCCAAACGGCAACCACGCTGTTTCAACGCATGCAGCACTTCAGGAATACCCTCGTAGGGCTGCGTGGTGTCTAACGAGTGCTGCATATAGTGCTGGCGGAAGGTGGCAAACGTTGCCTCGAACGCGGGATTGGCCGCCCCGTCCGGCACCGCCCGCTCCATCAGTCGACGCACGCCATTCCCCACAAAGCGGCGAATGTCGTCCACCGAATGTGTCGGCATGCCATGACTGCTCAGCGCATAGTTGGTACTGGCTGCCAAATCCTGCAACGTATCGAGCAGCGTACCGTCGAGGTCGAAAATATAAGTCTGATACATTATCGGCGGCTGCGTTGAATCATCGTTTTTACCTTATTATTATATTTCTCGGCCTTCAGCAGTTCCTCGATGGTGACGTGCATGCGATACTGCCAACGGTTATAGGGGTCGCTGGGGGTGTTGATGCGCTCGTCCTGCGGGTTCTTGCGACGCAACTCGGAGTCCATGGCCAGCCAGTCCTGCAGCTGCAAGATGCAAAGCATAGAGTGGCAATACAGGTGGCGGGCGATGATTTCCTCTGCCAGATGGGCTGGCAACTGTTCGGGCGCCCTACCCTCTTTCTGCAGCATCGTCACATAATAGCGCTGTCGCCGTTCGGGCTGTTCCTGCCACCACAGGCGCAGCGGCGCCATGTCGTGTGTCGAGATGGTACAAACGCTACGAATAGGGTTGGCCTCTAAGTGTGCAAACTCAAAGCCCTGCTGCTTGGGCATCTGCTGTATTTCGAGAGTCAGTATTCTCAATTCGTCCAACACGTGTTCCACGCAGTCTGGCAGCATGCCCAAATCTTCGGCACATACCAGCATGCGGCAGTCCTTCAGCACGGCAGGCAGGCGGCGCAGGGCTGTTTGCCCCCAGAAGAACGAGTGGCGCTGGTAGAAATAGTTGTTGTAGAGGCGCAGGAAGGCATCCTTCTCCTCTGCCGACAATGCCTCGTAGATAGGTTCCGTCAGCACACCGATACGCGGATGATACATCTCTTGCTGACGAGGATCTTCCACAAACAGCACATTGGCTAAGAGTAGCATCAGTCCGTCGCGAATCCAGAGGCTGCTCTCGTCGCGCCGCTCGGCAAACTGGGCTGCCACCTTACGCTGCGTGTCATAGTCGGCCTGCAGGTCATACAGTCCGTAGGCCTTGCGCACCAGGAAGGTGTCGCGAACATATTGGGCATGAATGCCGAAGAGGCGGTCGATGATGCGGTCGTTGATGAACGGTTTCGTAAACAGCTTCTTGCGGAACGGCAGTCCGAAGTATTCAATCTCGCTGACCGTCAGCGGCAGTGCCGGCGAGAAATGCCCCAAGACACCATACACGGCGTCAACAGGAATCTCCCAAATGCGGAAGAAACCTAATACATGGTCTATACGTAATGCATCGAAGTACTGTTCCGTATGCTTGAGCCGCAAGCGGAACCAGTCCGTGATGGTCATGGGCTTCTGCCTGTGAGCCGTTGGCTTCTGGTCTGACGGGAACCAGTTGTAAGTGGGGAATCCCCAGTTCTGTCCCTGGTGTGAGGAGGCATCGGGCGGCGCTCCTGTCTGTGAGTCCAGATGAAACAGCTCAGGATGCTGTTGCGTCTCCACGCTATCTCGGTTGACACCAATGGGCAGGTCACCCTTCAGCACGACACCCTTTGAACGGGCATAGTCGGCGGCAGCCTTCAGCTGAGTGTGCAGCAGGAACTGGACGTAGCAGACATACTGCCTGTCGGCTTTCAGCCACTCGGCATACGGCGTCAGCCAGAACTCATTGTCAGCCACGAAGTCCTGAAAGTCCTTGGAGGCCATGACGGTCTTGCCCTGCTCTTCGAACAGCAACTGCAAGTACTCCTCTTTTACACGTCCTACCGCCTCGTAGTCGCTATACGGCAGCGCATTCAGTTCCTGGCGGCGGCGGCGGAACTTGGTCATCTGTTCCTTCGACGCCAGCATGCCGGCAGCCTCCAAGTCGACATAGTGAGGGTGCAGGGCGAAGACGCTGACGATGTTATACGGATAGGAGTCGTGCCAGTGGCCGTCCGTCGTCGTATCGTTCACGGGCAGCACCTGTATCACCTTCATTCCCGTCGCCACAGCCCAGTCCACCAGAAGCCGCAGGTCGCCGAAATCGCCCACGCCATACGAGTGCTCGCTGCGCAGCGAGAAGACGGGCACGGCAACGCCGGCAGCACGCCACGTCTCTTCAGCCAACCGCAGGTGTCCGCCGTAGAGTACCAGCACCTGACCGTCCTCCAGTTCCTTCGCCACCATGCGATTGTCACCCTCCTCCCAGGCCGTCAGTTCATGGGTTGCCAGGTCTACCACCACATATTTATATTCTATCGGCGGCAGCCAGCCCATCGCATTCACGCTGAACATCCACTCACCACGGCCTATATACTCCATTAACTGATAACGTCCGGGGCTCCACGACCCTAAGGCAGGATGACTGCCACATACCGCCACGGCCTGACCATGCTTCAGCTGGGGTGCCGACACGCGGAACACCACGGTACGCCGGAACAGGGGCAGTCGTGCCGCCTCCACCTCTTCGTCACGCTGTCCGCCACTCGTCGTCACACAAGCATTGGAATACAGGTGCAGCGGCAGCGGCCGGTCGCGCCACTCGTCGGGGAAGAGATAGTCCTTCGTGGCGTCAAAGTAGTAGATACGTGGTATCACGTCCCATTCGCGCCGCAGCACATCACCGTCGCCGTTTTCCACTTGATAGGCATAGACAATGTGTGACAGCGGGTGCTGACGGCTCATCAGCACCGACGTCTCCAGCGTCCACACCTCACCGTCTTCGGTATGCATCAGCAAGTTCTGACGACGCACTGTGCCGTCCTGACTGTGGAGCGCCAACGTGACATGCAGGCTTTCGCCCCATGCCGTATTATAGTGTATTGAAAACTTCAGTTTCATCTTCTTGTTACAACTTTTCTGCAAAAGTACGAAAAAGTTTGCATTCCACCGCCTTTCGTCGCGAGTTTTTTTGTTAATTCTTAATGAAATGTGGGGCAGTTCCCGCGAACGCCCCACATTGCTCTCAAACATCATACCTCAGACCTCTTCCATCAGAATGGGCCGTGGCCCATGCATGCGGTCGTTCCCAGTGCCGTCAGGGCTGCCGTCAGAATCGACACAATCACCTGAATCACGGTCTTCCACTTTTCCTTCTTCATCGCTTCAAATTTTTTAATGGTTAATGGTTAATCCAAGTTTCTCAAGTCATTTTTGACAACGAATTTCACGAATTATACGAATTATTTGGCTGCGCACAGTAACCATATTTTTATCGAATTTCACGAAACGAGCGCTGGTTATTCGTATAATTCGTTG
>CACXAG010000062.1 GCA_902765585.1 uncultured Prevotellaceae bacterium | reverse complement strand
ACACATTCCACGTAGAGACCATACTGCGTTTTAGTTAATGGTGCGGATGTTTTCATCTCTGAATTATTTTTTTACTCTCAACTCTTAACTTTCAACTCTCAACTCAAATTTGACGTGCGTCATTTTGTGTAGCACGAAGATGGCAACCATCTCAATGATGTAGGCTATCAGGAAACCATACCATATCCATTCTTTAAAATACATCGATGCCAGCCACAATACGGGGATGACCGTCAGCGACAGGGCAAAGGAAATGAAAAGTGCCATGTGGTGGTAGTTGTAGAGTTTATAGACGATCATAATGGTGTAGATATAGCAGAAGGGAATGAGACAGATAGCGAAGATACGCAACGCATTACAGCTTTCGATAATCATCTCGTTCTCATCGGTACCAAAGAGCATCACAATGCTCTCGGGCCATATCCATACGTAGATGCAGGTGATAACCATCGCCACAGTGATGAAGTTAAACGACTTGCGCAACACCAGTTTGAAGGCCTCGTTGTCGCCCTTTCCCACTTGGATGGAACCCAGCGACTGGATGGTGCGGCAGACGCCTCCCAGGAACAGGTTGTAGATCAGCAGCAGGTTCATACAGAGGGCAAAAGCATAGATACCCGTGCGACCCAACGATGACAGGATAATTTTGTTCGCCGAGAACATCAGCACCGTCAGACAGACCGAGGCAATGGCCAACGGCGCACCCTGCGAGATGATAGCGCCAAAAACGGGTTTCTGGCGACTACAAATGAATCGCAGATGATTCTCTTTGGAAAAGAAATGGATGCCCATCATAGCGATGCCCACGACATGACCAATAACGGCAGCCCAAGCACTACCCTCGATACCCCAACCAAAGTATTTAATAAATACCACGTCGAGCACTAGATGAACGACATTATCCACCAAAATGGACACAGACACCAGGCGTGGACTGCCATCAACGCTGACCATCGTGTCAACACCCCACATCAACAAGTAGGCAGGTGCACCTAACAACATCACCCGCAGGTATTCATAGGTGGGCTGATAAAGCTGCTCATGGTCACACAACAGGCGTGTCACGACATCGGGTGCCAGCACACCACATACTGTCAACACAAGACCCGTCAGCAAGCAGGCTAACATCGAAACGATAAAGATATACGATGCCCGCTGTGTGTCCTGTTTGCCCAGTTCCATACCTACCAGCATGCCCGCTCCCGTAGCCAGCAGCATGTTGACGGTGTACATAAACTGAAGCAATGGAAGTGACAGATTGATAGCACTCACCGAGTCTTCGTCAATCAGGTTGCCCACAATCATCGCATCAACCACATTTCCCAGACAGGCAGACAATCCAATGAGGATGGATGCCCACAAGAAACGCCAGAACTCTACGTTAAACGCTTTCTTCTCTTCTACATTCATGGCTGTGAAATTAAAGTCGTGTTTTTACAAAATTGGATGCAAATATACATATATTATTTGACAATCCAATGGAAAAGGAAAAAATATTTGGTATTTCGCCCATTTATCCGTACCTTTGCGACAACTATGAAGATATGTATTTTTTGTTCAGCGAATCAGCAGCTTGACCCCGATTTCTTCGCGTTGACGGAGGAGTTGGGGCAGTGGCTGGCGAAGGAAGGCCATACGCTGGTATATGGCGGAGTGAACTGTGGGCTAATGGAGTGTGTAGCCAAGGCGGTACACGAGACTGGCGGGCGCACCATTGGGGTAATTCCACAAATTGTAGAGAAGAACGGGCGTATCTCAGACCATGTGGAGGTGGAAATCCTGTGCGATAACCTCAGCGATCACAAGCAACTGATGCTGGAGAAAAGCGACGTCTTCATCGCTCTGCCTGGCGGCATAGGAACTATCGACGAAGTCTTTACCATTGCAGCGTCGGCCACTATCGGCTACCACGAGAAGCGCGTTATCCTCTATAACATGAAAGGTTTCTGGGACGGCCTCATCGCGATGCTCGACGACCTGCAGGCACGCGGCGTTATCCGCCAACAATGGCAGTCGTACATCACCATAGCCAACAGTCTAGAGGACATCAAGAGATTGCTAACGCAATGCTAAGGCTGCATTTTCAGCGGTTTCCATCTGTTCGCGCTCGCCGGGTCCTTTGTCGTTGATGCCACAGAGGTGCAGGATGCCGTGGATGATGACGCGGTGCAGTTCCTCGTCATATTCCTTGTGAAAGAGTTCGGCATTAGTACGGATGGTGTCCAGACTGATGACCAGGTCGCCATTCAACGTATCACCCTCACAATAATCGAAGGTGATAATGTCGGTATAGTAATCGTGTCCAAGGTATTCACGATTGACGTCGAGGATATGCTCGTCGTCACAAAACAGATAGCCCACCTCACCGACTTTCTTGCCGTAGGTGGCTGCCACACGGCGAATCCAAGTAGTCGTCTCACGCCGTTTGATGCTGGGGAACTTGACGTTTTCTGAAGAATAGGTAATCATGTCGTTATATCGTTATGTCGCTATCACGTTTCGGCAGGAATGCGCTCACATCGACGCCAAAGTGCTGTAGTTCGCGCACCATTGTCGATGAAACCGACGAAAATTGCGGTTCAGCATAGAGCAGGATGGTTTCCACACCACTAAGCTGGCGATTGATGTCAGCCTGCTCGCGTTCGTACTCAAAATCCTTCACCGAACGCACGCCTTTCACGATGAAACGGGCGTTTTCTTCTTTGGCAAAGTCGACAGCCAGCCCATAATATGGCTTAACTTCGATGCGTGGTTCGTCGCGATAAAGGTCGGCAATGGCACGAATACGAGTCTCGGCTGACGGCATGTCGGGTTTATGCACTTGGTCGCCGACGACGCCGATGACCAGCCGGTCGAACAGCGGCAGTGCCCGAGTCACGATGGAATCATGACCTACTGTAAACGGATTGAAACTTCCAACGAATATTCCCGTCTTTATCATAGCAGTAGCAAATTATTCACTTTTCACTATTAACTTTCCCCTTACTCAAAAAGTGTCGGTTCCATGATGTTGCCTGAATAGGGATTGCGCCCGAAGTGCTTGTAGGCCAGCTCTGTCACCATGCGGCCACGGGGCGTTCGTTTGATGAATCCCTCCATGATGAGGAACGGCTCGTATACCTCTTCCAAAGTGCCGCTGTCCTCACCGACGGCGGTGGCGATCGTGGTGATGCCCACAGGACCGCCACGGAACTTGTCGATGATGGTCAACAGGATGCGATTGTCAATCTCATCGAGTCCGTACTGATCAATATTTAGCGCTTTCAACGCAATTTTTGTGATGTCAGAATCTATTCTACCCGTTCCCTTCACCTGGGCAAAGTCGCGCACACGGCGCAGCAGGGCATTGGCGATACGGGGCGTGCCACGTGAGCGTCGGGCTATCTCCAACGAGGCATCAGTAGTAATAGGTACGCGCAGGATACTCGCCGAACGCTCGATGATGCGCTGCAGGGTCTCCGGGTCGTAGTACTGCAGGTGCATGTTGATGCCGAAACGGGCACGCAGTGGAGCTGTCAACAGACCGCTGCGCGTGGTGGCACCTACCAGCGTAAAGGGGTTCAAATCTATCTGGATGCTTCGCGCCGAAGGGCCCTTGTCTATCATGATGTCGATGCGGTAATCCTCCATAGCCGAGTAGAGGTACTCCTCGACAACAGGCGATAGGCGGTGAATCTCATCAATAAACAGCACATCGTTCTTCTCCAACGACGTCAGGATGCCGGCCAGATCGCCGGGCTTGTCGAGCACAGGACCGCTGGTAATCTTGAAACCCACGCCCAACTCATTGGCGATGATGTTCGACAGCGTTGTCTTACCCAGTCCGGGAGGACCGTGCAGCAACACATGGTCCAGCGGTTCACCGCGATATTTGGCAGCTTCAACGAACACCTCCAGGTTTTCCACGACCTGCTGCTGCCCGCTGAAGTCATTGAACGACAGCGGTCGCAGGGCGTTCTCAAACTCCTTCTCACTGGAGCTCAGCTGCTCTTGTCTGATGTCAAAATCCTGATCCATCATGGTTTATTCTTAATCCTTCACAATCTTGATACGTCCCTGCGGCTGGGCGTAGACCTTACCGGTATTGCCACCAAGCACCTTGCTGATGTAGTCCGACAGCGCCTCATAGTAGCGGAGCGTGCTCTCCTGGAGCACGGGGCACTTCTTGAAACACTCGAATAATCCGCCGCCATCGTGGTTATAGTCTGTCAAAGCCACGCTATACGTCCGGTTCATATCAATGGGGGCATAGCTACCGTCAGCCTGTTGAACCTCGATGTCGCTGACGGTATGGCTCTTGCTATGGATGGTGAAGCGCAGGCCGGAGCATTGCGGGAAATTGCCGTCAAGCTTAGGCACCATGGCCGTACAGCGCGTCAACATATCCTTCAACTGCGTAGCAGTCACTGAGATTCGTCGCAGGGTATTGTCGTAGGGTAGCATGCCGATGACGTCGCCGTAGGTGATGTCGCCGGCCTTGATGTTGTTGCGGATGCCGCCACCATTCTCTATGCCGATGTCGGCCTTCATGGCATAGCGGTAGGCATCAGCCACCAGGTCGCCGGCGTTTGTCTCATCGCCGCGAACCACCCACTGGTCGTTGGCGTCACTCACCACTAACATGTAGTCCGTATGTCCCACCACCTTCGATGTCACCGCTTTTACCTTCTGGCGGATGCTGTCGGTAGCTGCGGTAATTCGGGCGTCCTCGTATGGGATTTCCTTGGTTTTAATCAGGTGTGTGGTGATGTTTCCGTCGGGCGTGATGAGCAACTTACCCACATGGGCAAACTGTGTGCCCGTCTGCGTGACCAGAATCTCCTTGCCGTCAAGGTTTTTCACCTTGGCTCCCTCAATAATTTCGTGCGTATGTCCGTCGAGCACCACATCGATGCCGCGGGTCTTGTTCACCAAGCGGTACGAGCTGAAGCCCATCGACTGTGGTGTCTCACCTACATGCGAAAGCAGCACCACGTAGTCGGCACCCTCGCCACGGGCCTTGTCCACAGCCTGCTGGACCAACTGGTAGAATACGTCCTGCTTCAGGTCGTAGAGCTGCACACCGTTGGTGTCGTAGAACGCATAACCCTCTAACTGCATTGTCTCAGGCGTGACGGCACCGACATACGCCACCTTCTTGTCGCCATACTGGTGGATGACGTAGGGAGCGTAGTAGGGCTGCGATGCGCCGGCCTCATAGAAGTTGACGCACGTCACCGGGGCACCTATCTGCCCCAGCAACTCTAACATGCGGGGCACACCATAGTCGAACTCGTGGTTGCCCAAGGTCAGAGCGTGATAGTCCATCTTTTGCATGATGTCGGCAATATAGCCGCCTTTCGAGATGGCTCCCGTGGTATTGCCCTGCAGGAAATCGCCTACAGAGACAGCAGCAGCATAGGCCGTATCCGAACGGTTGATGGCATCACGCAGACCAGCCATCTTCGTATAGCCGTCGATGCCGCAATGGACGTCGTTCTCATAAAGAATCACAATGCTCTTTTGAGCAACCTTTGACTGGCAACCCGCCATCAGCGTCGCGATGGACGCCAGAAATAACAACCTCTTCAACATACGCATTCCATATTTTGTGGACAAAATTACGTATTTTATTTGAAACAGCCAAGAAAAGTTTAAATTTTCACTTTTCATCTTTAATTTTTCATCTTTCATCTTTAATCTTTAATTTATTTACTACCTTTGCACGCAAATCACAATAACTCAAAACTTATGAAACGTATCTTTCTGGCTTTTTCCCTGGCTTTGACCACGCTGGTCATGCAGGCCAGCACTACCCTTCCACTGAAGGGAACCGTCGTCAAACCCACCGACAAGAACATCCAGTACGTCGGACGCATCTGCTTCGACAATCCCGAGCGTCCGCGCTTCACCTTCCCCGGCATGCAGATTAATATCCGCTTCACGGGCACCAGCCTCAAGCTGTGGGCCAAGCCCTTGAGCGGCTACTTCATGGCGCAAGTCGACAATGCTGAGCCCTTCAAGGTAGCACTGATGGGCGAGCGCGACTCCGTGGTAAACATAGCTACGGCACTTCCACAGGGTGAACATGAACTGAGGCTGATG
This sequence comes from uncultured Prevotellaceae bacterium, assembly GCA_902765585.1. Taxonomy (GTDB): domain Bacteria; phylum Bacteroidota; class Bacteroidia; order Bacteroidales; family Bacteroidaceae; genus Prevotella. Next base: position 8,982 of record CACXAG010000062.1, on the reverse strand, counting down.
TATATCATCGAAGGCTTTGCACTGAAACCCGACTTCCGCGGTTTCATCCTCGACAGCGGCGCCAGCCTGTTGCCGCCACCAGCTCTCTCAGACCGAACCATCGAATTCATCGGGAATTCCATTACCTGTGGCTATGGTAACGAGAGTACCAATCAATCCGACCATTTTGAAAACGAAACGGAAAACCACTATCTGAGCTATGCCCAGATTTGCTGCCGCGCCCTCGGTGCCCAGGCTTACGTCGTGGCCCGCAGCGGCATCGGCGTCTACCGCTGCTATGACGGTGCAAAGACGGGAACGCCGGAGAACGTGATGACCACTGAGTACGAGTACACCAACCTCTATGACCGTTCCGAGAAGTGGGACTTCAGCCGCTACCAGCCGCAGTTGGTGTGCATCAACCTCGGCACCAACGACCTGTCCACCAACAACTATGACGTCAAACTGCTCGGCGCAGCCTACAAGAGATTCCTCAAGCAGGTGCGCAGCCACAACCCCAAGGCGAAGATTGTCTTCCTCTGCGGCTCCATGCTCAACGGCAAGGAATTGACCATCGCCAAACAGCTGATGGACGAAGCCGTCGAGGAAGCCCGCAAGCAGGGCGATACGGAGGTCTACCGCTTCGACTTCACTCCCGCCAACGGCTCGCTGAGGTACGGTGCCGACTGGCATCCCTCTGTCTGGCAGCACGAGCTGATGGCTGCCGAGCTGACCGCCTACCTGCGTACATTAATGAATTGGTTCTAAATAAACAACAACGCTTATGGATTGGTTACACATCATAGCAGTCATTATCCTGGTGATAGCAGGTGTGGCTATCTACATGAACAAACGGAATGGTTAAGCGCATCCTGACGCTGGCTGTTGTAGTAGGATGGGCAGGACTGATGGCAACTGAGGCCCAGCCAGTGAGTCGTGTAACAACATACGATGCAGAGGACGGTGTACCCTCCAGCCACATCACGCAACTGTTACAGGACCGCTGCGGTTTCTTGTGGTTTGCTACTTGGAACGGTCTGTGCCGCTATGACGGCTACGATTTTCAGACCTTCAAGCCAGCTGTCGGCGACGGCTGCCACATGGCCACCGACCGTATCCGCGACATCGGTCTGCGCCCCGACGGCAATATCCTCTGCCGCGTGGACGAAGAATTCTTCCTCTTCGACACCCATAACTACAATTTCCGCGACCTTACCGACGACGAACGGCAAGAGGCTGCCGACAGCATCATGCGCTACCGGCAGAGTCATTCGTTGACGCTGACCGACCGCCAGGGCAACCTATGGACGCTGGGTAACGGTACCATCGTCAAAACATCCATCGTCCAACAGCGCACTCAGCGCCTTGACATCCAACCTGCCAATGAGGTGAAGTGTCTGTTCCGCGACAGCCACCAGCGCTACTGGCTGACAACCAAGGACGATGCAGCCGTCCGCGTCTATGCCGCAGCCGACAACAGTTTGTTGGGCTATCTGAATCGTAACGGCCGGTTGCAACGGCAGTATGTCAGCTTTGGCTCACCCGTCTACTGCATGTACGAATCGCCCGACGGCACGCTCTGGCTCGGCAGCAAGCCCGACGGGCTCTTCCGTCTGCGTCAGACTGACGGCAGCAGTTTTATCATTGACCACCTCAACGGACTGCCTAACAATGCCGTCTACGATATCACACAGGACCGTTTCGACAGACTGTGGGTGGCCACATTAGGCGGTGGTCTATGCTACACCACGGAGCCGCATGCCCCTACGCCACGCTTCCACACCCCAGCCCGCTATCCGACAGACAAGGGACAGCGTCTGCGTTTCCTAAAGACGACGAAGGACGGAGTGTTGCTAGCGGCTACCACAGAGGGGCTGATGGAGGCAAAGTTGGAGGAGGTTGCCGACAAGATGACATTCCGTCTGCACCAACGGGAACCCGAGCGTGCACAAAGCATCAGCAGCAGTGCCACGATGGACGTGGTGGAGGATGCCCAAGGCCGCCTATTTGTCAGCACCGAGAGCGGCGGCATCAACAGGATTGACGGTAGAAACGAACAGGAAGGAGTGCTCATTTTCCACCATTTCAACGAGAAAAGTCACTCACTGTCCACGGACGTGGTGCTGTCGCTGACCGCTACCAAGGACGGCGGTCTGCTGGCCGTTAGCGACCATCTCATCATGCTCCTTGACAGCATGGGACGCCAGCGCGTACTCGATGCCCGCTACTTCAATGCCGACTACCGACTGAGCGAAGCACACCCGCTACTGCTGAACGACACCACCTGGCTCTTCGGACTGATGGACGGAGCCTTTACTACCACCACGTCGCAGATGTTCGGCAAAGCCTACCAGCCGCCATTGGTGCTCACCAGCATCTCCATACAAGGCGGCAGCGACAACTGGGCCGTAGAATCACTCGACAGCATCATGCTACACCCCCACGAGCGCAGCCTCACCGTCCATTTCGCTGCCCTTGACTTCAATGTTCCAGAACGTATCAACTATGCCTTCCGACTGCTGAATGACGAGCATAGCGACACACCGTGGAACCATATTGGCCACGACCGCTCAGCCACCCTACTCGACCTGGAGCCAGGCACCTACCTGTTAGAAATCCGTTCCACCAATGCCGACGGACAATGGACGGACAACACGCGTTGCCTGACCATCATCGTCAAGCCCACCTTCTGGGAGTCGGCATGGGGGCGACTAGTCATCATTATCCTCATCGCCATGACCATTGCCCTCATTACCTACACCTTATTATATATAAGGCGCATCAAGCGCAAGCAGCGCGAGACGTTAGAGGCCTATCTAGCTTTAATAGAGGTTACCACTCGCCCCTCACCTCTTACCTCTGAAAAACAATTAGACCCCACGTTGCAGCGGGTGATGACCTTTATTGAGGAACACATGGCTGACAGCGACATCGGCGTGGGCGATATGGCAGCTGCAGCTGCCACCAGTCGCTCAGGTTTACAGCGCAAACTGAAACACACCATGGGCATCACGCCGCAGGATCTGCTCCGCGAAGCCCGCATCAAGCATGCCTGCCAGCTGCTGCGCCAGACTGACAAAAGCATCGCCGACGTTGCCTATGCCTCCGGTTTCACCGACCCAAAGTATTTCAGCCGCTGCTTCAAGCAGAGCACCGGTCAAAGCCCCACAGAGTACAAAAACGCCCTTTGAGGTTGACTAGCAGTTAACAATTGGGGGTAATAAACGCGTCAAACAGGTGATTTGACGCGTTTGTTACCTTTGTTTGACGCAAATTTCACCCCATTCCATCGGAATAATGTCGTACCTTTGCAACCGAAAAAAACGATAACGGTTTCAAAACAAACTACTAAACAATGAAAACAAAACTACTACTTCTGATGACCTTCGCGGTGCTGTTGGCAACGGCCGGCAGTGCCAAGAAGGTGCACACGCTGGGTGACTCGACGATGGCACCCTACGACGAGTCGGCTACGGTGACCCGTGGCTGGGGAATGTATTTCGGTCAGTTCCTGACCAACGGTTGGACGAGTATCAACTATGCCAAGGGCGGCCGCGACACGTATACCGGCTACAGCGAGTTGTGGCAGACGGCCAAAAAACAGGTGCAGGCCGGTGACTACGTCATCATCACCTTCGGTCATAACGACGAGAAGAACTCAGGCATGGACGGCTATCAGTTGCGCGACTACTACCTGAGTATCGGCGACCAGACCGCAGCCAATGCCGTAGACCTGCGCGGCAGCATTCCCTCAACGACCTACAAGCAGAACCTCGCCAAGATTGTGGACGAGGCCATTGCGCTGGGTGCTATACCTATTATTTGTTCGCCCGTATGCCGCAGCTATATGGACGGTAGCGGCAAGGTGCAGCGCAACGGTCGTCACGACTTGGGCGACAACTACAAGGTGCTGACGGAGAACGGTCCCAAGGACGGCCCGAAGCTGGCTGCCGACGACCATACGATGGACTATGCCTACCATTCAGAGCAGTTGGCCAAGGAGAAAAACGTCGCTTTCATCGACCTGACTACCGCCACCAAGACGCTCTATGAGAGCTATGGTACGCGCACGAAATGCGAGGCTGCACTGTTCGACGGACAGGGCTCCACACACTTCAACACCACGGGTGCCCTGCTGGTAGCCCGTGAGTGTGCCCGACTGATGAAGGCACAAGGCATATTGGCCGAAAACATCGTGCTGCCCACCGACCTAAGCGTCTCGCCAGCCACGGCAGACCTGGGTGAAGCTTACAAAGGACAGACGCTACAGAAGGAGTTTACCATCAACGGCTTCGGCCTGTCGCCCGAAGAAGGCACGGTAACCATCACAGCCAGCGACGGCATCCAACTGTCGTTCGACAAGAAAGACTGGCAGCAGTCGTTGAGCGTCGATTACAACTCAGCCACCCTCATCAAGACCTTCTATGCGCAGCTGACATTGACGCAGAATGGCACGACCACGGGGACGGTGACTGTCAAACAGGGCGACAAAGCCATTGAGATTCCCATTAGTGCTACCGCCGTAGTACTGGATGGCGGTGCCGAGGTAAAGGCCTACTGGCGATTAGAGAAAGATGACAGCTACGAGTTGACCGGCCCTGCCGTCGTCCTGCCCGAGACCTTCCAGGGCATGTACGTGCAGCGCTACTCGAATCCCAATGCCAATACTGTATGGCCTGACTGGACAGACTTCGACGCCTCGCGCAAGATGCAGCGCAACCTGCTGACGGGCGATGCATGGCCTGCCGACGAAATTGACGACAACCCCGATCGCTATATCCAGTGGGGCATCAAGCCTGCAGAGGGCATGGACCTGAAGATTGACCTCATCTCGCTCTTTGTTTCCGGCTGCGGCGGCAATGGTATGTGCTGCCACGTCTACTACTCGACAGACAACTTCGAGACCCGCACCACGATGTTCGAGATGAAGAAGATGCCCGCCAACAATCCGCAATATGTCGAGGCCAAGCCCGTGCTCACCGTCAAGGACGGTCAGGAACTGCTGGTGCGCGTCTATCCCTGGTACAACGGTTCCGCTACCGGAAAAACCATCTGCCTCTCCGACCTCACCATCCACGGCATGGCCGTCGATGCTTCTGCCACAGGAGTTATAGAAGTGAAAGCAATAAAGGGAGTAGAAAGCGCTTTTTTTACCGTTGACGGTCGCAGTCATACGCAGATGCAGCGCGGCCTGAACATCGTCCGCATGCAGGACGGAAGCATCAGGAAGATGATATATTAAACATTAAAGATGAAACATTAAACAGTATAGATTAAAAAATTAAACCATCAATAACTACTAATTCATTATTATGCAAAACAAATCTTTTCTTACGCAAATGTTAGTAACGCTCCTCGCCCTGCTGCCCATTCCGGCAGCAGCGCAGGGCGTAAATCCTGTTGACGAAAAGGACTTCACCCTCGCTTGGCCCTTAGGTAAGGGAACGGACGATGCCACGGCAGCAGAGGTCAAGACCCCGGGACTATTCAGTGTGGCTGAATTTGACCACGGCAAATTGATTGTTTCTCAACAGCGTACGGCAGGAACGTCACAACAGACGCTCTACAAGCCGTCTGTCCACAACGCAGGCAGTGCGAACGACGATGACGTGCTGACATTCACTATCAAGCCCAAGAAAGGACTGACGTTTACGCCGAAATCATTTAGCTTTGAGTCATCAAAGTGGGGTACCGGCGGTGGAAAGTTCGACGTTGTTGCCATTGCCGGTGGTACCGAGAAGTTACTTGCCGAGGCGTTCAGCCCTGCGCGCAACAATGAGTTCTCGGCACTGAACTACGACCTTTCTGGTGTGACACTCGACGCTAACGGACTGGTACTGAAAATCAAGGTATACGGTCTGGCTTCCAACAAGGAATATGGCTTTGGCAATGTCGTAGTGACGGGTGACGTTACTGGTACGCCTGAGGCAGTTCCCACCTATACGATGAGCGTGAAATTAGGCACAGAAGGTGCCGGCAGCGTATCGTGCAACCCCGCAGGTGCAGAATTTGACGAAGGAACAACGCTGACCGTGACTGCTACTGAGAACTTCGGCTACCACTTTGCTGCCTGGACCGACGGCGAGGGCAACGAGGTGTCGAAGGAGAACCCCTATACCTTTGACATCATGCAGAACACCACGTTAGTGGCTACCTATACGAAGAACAACGTCTATGCCCTGAACCTGCAACTGGAGGGTGGTGCCAACGCCAACCTCGTACAGTTCCAGCCTGAGGGTCATGTCGAAGACGGCATCCACCATTATGAAGAGGGTACCGACGTCAAGCTGACGGCTCAAAATAACCGCATCCTGACCTTCACCAACTGGGAAGGCGACGCTACGGGTACCAATGCCGAGGCAGAACTGAAGATGGACGGCGAGAAGAACGTCAAGGCCGTATTCGCTGCCACCGACTATATCGTGGGATGGGACTTCTATCAGGATAACCCCAAGTCCGATCGTGCCGCCGACTACAAGGCCGACACGGAGAATGCCGGACTGCTGCAACTGCGCCAGGCCGACGGCACCACAACCAGCTGGTTGGCTAATGGCGTGGCTGCTGGCAAGGTGAACGGCAAGTACGGCATCCGATGCTGGCGCCCCATTGCTGACAACTGGTACTTCCAACTGCAGTTCTCGTCGAAGGGCTACCAGAACCTGAAGCTCTCGGCATCTGTCGGCGACGACTACAATGCCTACAGCATCATCAACGCCCAGTACAGCACGGACGGTGAGACCTTTACCACCTTCGGCACCTACAACCTGCCTAATCGCGGTTGGGACTCGCAGGAGTTCGACCTGCCCGCTGACGCTGCCGACAAAGACCGTGTCTACATCCGTTTCCTGCCCGACTACACATCGCCCAAAACAGGTGTAGAGAGTGCCAACGACGGTCTGTCGTTAGCTGAACTCTTCGTGCTCGCCGATGCTACCGGCGCTGCCGACGAGGTGGCAACCCTCGTGTCAAGCAATCCTGAACAGAACGCTACAGGTGTCTCGGCAAGCGGAAGCGTCATCCTGACATTCGACAACAAAATCAAAGCCGGCGAGGGCAAGGCCACGCTGAACGGCGAAGAGATTGCTCCCATCATCAGCGGCAAGACAGCCGTCTTCAAGTACATGGGGCTGAAGTATGCTACCCAATACACCTTCTCGATGCCCGAGGGCGTTCTCGTCAGCCGCAGCGCGTGCCAAGCCTTGGCTCATCTTCGTGAAGAATGGTCGCTACAATGAGCACATCGACATTCCTGCCACGAAACCTCACCTGCACATCATCGGTCAGGACCGTGACCAGACCGTCGTCTACGACAACCGCCTCTGCGGTGGCGAAAACGCCTATTCCGTAGACCCGGGAGCAACGGTCGTAGTGAAGGGTACAGACACATTCTTCGAGAACATCACCTTAGAGAACAGCTACGGCTATGAGAAGCTGGCCGGCCCGCAGGCGTTGGCGCTGAACACCGTTGCTGACCGCGTAGCCATGAACAACGTTGCCCTGCTCTCCTATCAGGACACGTGGATTACCTCCAGCAGTTCGACGGCCCGCCACTACATCAAGAACTCGCTCATCGAGGGTGCCGTAGACTTCATCTACAACAATGGCGACGTCTACTTGGACGGTGACACCATCCAGATCAACCGTCCCAGCGGCGGCTACATCGTGGCTCCGCGCCATACCGCAGATACGAAGTGGGGCTATGTATTCCAGAACAACATCATCCGTCCGCGCAAGGGCATCGACGTCACCGACGTATGGCTCGGACGTCCGTGGCACGACCAGCCGAAGACCGTGTATATCAACACACAGACCTTCATCAACATCCCTGCCAAGGGCTGGTACAACACCATGGGTGGACTGCCCGTACTTTGGGCTGAGTACAACACCGTCGACAAGGACGGCAACCCCGTGGACCTCTCTCAGCGCGAAACTTACTACTACTATATTGACAGCAACACGGGCGAGAAGCACGAGGTGTTCAACGTGAAGAACACGCTGACTGCCGAGGAGGCTGCGCAGTACACCATCAAGAATGTCTGCGGCGGCGATGACAACTGGCAGCCCGACCTGATGTGCGAAGCTTGCGACGCTCCCGTGGTCAAGGGCGAAGGCTCACAGCTCTCGTGGGATGCCGTGCCCTACGCCATCTGCTATGTGGTAACGAAGAACGGCGAGGTAGCAGGTTTCACTACCCAGACCACCTTCGACGGATATACCGCCAGCGACCAGTGGCAGGTGCAGGCCGTCAACGAGTTTGGCGGACTGAGTAAGAAAGGTACTGCCAACGCCGCCACAAGTATCAGTGAAAAGGGAATAGTGATAAGTGAAGATTGCAACGCCACACTCTCAAAGAGAGAACATGCTGCCCCCCAGTACTATACAGTGGATGGCAAGCGCCTCAACCAGATGCAGCGCGGACTGAACATCGTCCGCACGGCCGATGGCAAGGTAAAGAAAGTGGTGATGCCATAAACGCTACTCCTGCGGGGCAGGAATAATCTTGAACAGCTTGTCGCTGGGGCGCACTTTCTCGGGCACCTTGATGCTGACGCGGGTGCCCTGGCGGGCTGTCTGAACAGACTGTACGTCGTCGTGGATTTCTTCTGCGACGACGTACATTGCTCCTGTGGTGGGGCCTGTGATGAGCATCTTGTCGCCTACGGAGAAGGTGTCGGCCTCGACGGTAAACTCCGCCACGCCCAATTTAGAGAAATATTTGACACCCTTACCGATGTACTGCTTGCGCTCGGTAGCGTTGGAACCGTAGTTTTTGTTCCACTCACCCAACGGCTGGCCCAAATAGTAGCCGTCCCAGAAACCTCGGTTGAAGACGGTAGCCAGCCGCTCGTCCCACGCATCCTTCTTCTCTTGCGAAAAAGTGCCGTCGAGGACGCTCTGGATAGCCTCCTTGTAACATTGCACCACGGTGAGCACGTATTCGGGACCGCGGGCACGCCCCTCAATCTTGAAGACGCGCACGCCGCTCTTCATCATTTTATCGAT
>CACXAG010000061.1 GCA_902765585.1 uncultured Prevotellaceae bacterium | reverse complement strand
GGCACTAACAGGCGTCGAGGCTGTCAAAGTGGTTCGACAGATGGCTGGTCCAACCAATGGTCGCGAAGCTGCACCTGGCACCATTCGTGGCGACTACTCTATGAGCAACCAGCAGAACATCGTCCATGCCTCTGACTCAGTAGAGAATGCTGCCATCGAGGTACGTCGCTTCTTCCGTCCAGAGGAAGTTTTCGACTACACCGCCCATTCGCAGTGCTATGTCTATGGCAACGGTGAGTGCAAGTAGGGTTATTTGATGAGCTGTCCCACGGCTTTGCGCCAACCCTCGTAACATTGAACGTTGAACGTTGAACATTGAACATGCGGCTGGTAGACCTCGGTGACTTTGCGCAGGGGACGGACGTCGTCGAAGCCTTTCCACAGACCACGGGCAAAGCCGTTCATGATGACGGCACCCAAGGCAGAGGCGTCATCAACCTCAGTACAAACCACAGGGGTTTCGAGCTGGTCGGCCTGGAACTGCATGAGGAACTTGTTCTTCGTAGGACCACCATCAGCGGCAATTTCCTTCAGGCTACCGCCAGTAGCACGAGCCATCACGTCCACAAGGTCCTTTATCTGGTAGGCGATGCTCTCCAAGGCAGCCCGCAGGAAATGGGCCTTCGTGGCTGCGAAGGTCAGTCCGAAGACGGCACCCTTGACATTGCTCTGCCACCAGGGAGCACCCAACCCAGAGAAGGCGGGTACGATATAAACGCCACCATTGTCAGACACGCTGGTAGCCAGTGCCTCCATCTCCCGTGGATGGCCTACAAGCTGCAGCTGGTCGGCAATCCATTTGAGCGTGGCTCCCGTACTGTAGATGTTACCCTCGTAGCCGTAGTAGGTCTTGCCAAAAGCCGTAAAACCTACGCTGGTCACCAGACCCTCGGGGGCGGCTTTCGGCTCCTCGCCGATGTTCACCATCACGCTACTGCCTGTACCGTAGGTCACCTTGCCCGAGCCTGGCTCAAAGCACATCTGTCCCACCAGTGCGCCGTGACTGTCGCCTAAGACGCCGGCAATCTGGATGGGCTCGATGAACAAACCCTCACACGTGGTTTCGCCATAGACGGCATCGCAGGGAAGGACTTGAGGCATCATGCTTCGTGGGATGTCGAACAGCCGCAGCAGGTCGTCGTCCCAGTCCAAGGTATGGATGTTGAATAGCATGGTGCGCGAGGCGTTGGTAGTATCGGTGGCGTGCACCTTGCCGCCCGTCAGTTTCCAGATGAGCCATGTCTCGATGGTTCCCATCAGCAGTTCGCCGTGCGTAGCTTGTTCACGAGCACCCGGCACGTTGTCCAATAGCCACTTGACGCCAGAAGCGGAGAAGTTTGGGTCGATGAGCAGGCCGCTCTTTGCCATCACCATCTCGACGGTCTTGCTGTCAGCACGCAACTGTTGGCATAATTCCGCACCACGGGTGTCCTGCCATACCACGGCGTTAGCAATGGGTTTGCCTGTCGTCTTGTTCCATACAACGGCGGTCTCGCGCTGGTTGGTCAGACAAAGGGAATAGTCGGCAGACCTAAAGTCTGCCCTACCAGAAACCAACTGGCGGATGGCCTCAATCATGTTCTGATAGATTTCCTCCGCGTCGTGCTCTACCCAGCCCGTCTGGGGGTAGTACTGCTTGTGGTCAACATTGGTGCGAGCCAGCACCTTGCATTGCTCGTCGAACAGCAGGGCTTTCGTCGACGAGGTGCTTTGGTCAATAGCAATGATTCTGTTCATAGCGGTAGCAAATTCTTCACTTTTCACTATTCACTTTTTCCTTACAAAGTCGGTCGCCGACTTCGTAATGCCTTCTGCATCCATTCCGTAGTGGTGGAAGATTTCGGCATTGGTGCCATGAACGACGTTCTCGTCAGGGATGCCGATGATGCGAACGGGGACGGGATTTTCGCTGATGGTCTCGCAAACCATAGCGCCCAAACCACCAAACTGAGAGTGCTCCTCGACGGTGACGATACGGCCTGTCTCTGCTGCAGCACGGCGGATAGCTTCTTCGTCGAAGGGCTTGAGCCATGAACAGTCGAGTACGCGGGCCGAGATGCCCTGCTCCTTCAATTTCAATCCAGCCTGCCAGGCGTGGTAGACGGTTTCTCCTGTTGCCACGATGGTCACGTCCTTACCATCCATAATCTGAATAGCCTTACCCACTTCAAAGTGGAAGTCGTCGTTCTCATAGACATCGGGCACAGCAGCACGTCCCACACGAACATAGCAGGGCTTGTTGAAATCAACTAAGAACTTCACCAGCTTCTTGGTCACGCGCCAGTCGGAGGGCAGACAAACGGTCATGCCTGGGAAGGTGCGCAGGGCTGCAATGTCGTGCAGAGAATGGTGGGTGGCACCTAAGGCACCGTAGGCCACACCGCCCGAGACACCGAGGATGGTGACGGGATTCTCCGAATAGGCCAGGTCTACCTTTACCTGCTCCAGGCTTCGTGCCACATAGAAGCAGGCGGGGCCACAACAAAACACCTTCTTGCCACTATGTGCCAGTCCTGCCGAGATGCCCACAGCATCCTGTTCGGCAATGCCACACTCCACAAACTGCTCGGGCAGCGCATTGGCATAGTCGCCCAAGGTCACCGAACCACGCGCATCGGTGGTGACGGCAATAATATCCTTATCCTCACGTGCCAGCTCCAGCAACGTGTCGGTAAACTGTTTTCTACATGCAATCATAACTTCAATTCTTCAATTCTTCAACTCTTCAATTCTTGCTTCTATCTCTGCAACGGCAGCCTTGCACTGCTCCTCGTTCAGTACGCCGTGGTGCCATTTGGCGATGCCCTCCATAAACGAGACACCCTTGCCCTTCGTGGTGTTCGAGACCAGCAGGTGCGGCTTTTTGTTCGTGTAGTCGATGGCGTCGAAGGTCTTCACGATATCCTCCATGGAGTCGCCGTTCATCTCGATGACGTCCCAGCCGAAGGCACCCCAGCGCTCCTTGATGCAGTCGATAGGCATCACGTCCTCTGTGTTGCCGGAAATCTGCAGGTGGTTGCGGTCGATGATGGCTACCAAATTGTCGAGCTCGTACTTATGACCAGCCATCGCAGCTTCGTAGATAGAGCCCTCGCCCTGTTCGCCGTCGCCCATCAGCACGTAGGTCTTCCAACTTTTCTTATCCATCTTCGCAGCAATGGCCATACCTACGCCGATGCCCAGTCCGTGGCCTAAGGCTCCGCTGTTTACCTCGATGCCAGGCACCTCGATGGTGGGATGCCCAGAGAGGATGCTGCCGAACTGCCCCAGTGTGTCGAGCACCTCGGGCTTCAGAAATCCTTTTGCCTCCAACGTCACATACAATGCCTCTACGCAGTGGCCTTTCGACAACACGAAGCGGTCGCGCTCTGCAGCCTTGGGCTCAGCAGGATTCAGGTTCTTCATGACATGGAAATAAAGTGCTGTCATCACGTTCAGGCACGACAGGTCACCACCGATGTGACCTGCTTTGGCGGCATACACCACCTCAACTAACCGTTTGCGGTTTTTCTCCGCCAACAGTTCTAATTCTTTTACATTCATAATCTTTAAGTATATACTTTATTTGTATTAAAGATGCACGAAGATGTGAAATGTCATCATTTTATTTTCTTTTTTGCTCACTTATTCGTACCTTTGCAGCATGAAACAAAATAATTTGTTGTTGAAGACCGTGATATTACTGCTCGCCGTCCTGCTTGTCACCTCCTGCGGACAGCGGAAAAGGCGTATGGTAAGAATCATTTCCGATGCAGACAAACAGATCGAGGCCTTGCACAGAGCACATAACTACGACAGCCTGCAGGTGCTTGTCGACAGCTTTCAGCGAGTAGGTAGCCTGAACGACCTGAAGGCAAACTACTGGCATGGGTATGTTTGCTCACGAAAAGGACAGGAACGTCTGGCAGAAATCTATTGGAAGAAAGCCATTGAAGACGTTGCAACTGATGCGGAGTCGCTAGACTACTATGCCAAGTCGGCCAGCCGCTTGTCGAACCTCCTGCTCTTGAAGGGAGATTATGAGGGAACCTTGAAGGTGGCATTGGCAGCCAAGGCCAGAATGGAGGAGACGAACACCGACACGGTCAGCGAGTATTCCAATGTGTTGGCAACCATTGCCAGTTGTCAGCTGAAAATGGGAAATACCAAACAGGCGGCTGAGGATTTTGAGCGGGCTTATAAAAACTATGTGCACTTCATCCAGAACGACCGCACGGGATACCTCTACAAGAGCGCCATTGTCGGCATAATCAATACCACAACCATTTATCTGAGTGAGAAACGCTATGAAGATGCCTATGTATGGACGGAGCGTTTTGACTCGCTGCTGACACTCTTCGAACAGCAGCCCACAGCCAGCAAGGATTATATTGACAAGCAACGGGCGCGACTTAATTTCTATCGTGCCACCGAGTTGCAGGAACTGGGAAAGCCGAAGGAGGCTGCCGAGGCATACAAGGCGGCTTTGAATACCCACTATGCAAAGTCTGCTGACGGACATATTGAAGCCAACGACTATCTGATGACTGCTCGCAGGTGGAACGAGGCTGCCGACAACTTCGAGGACCTCGACTGGCAAATGAGCAGATATGGTATGGAACTTTCGCTTGACAACATTCAGAAGTATTATCTGCCTAAGTTCCGTGCTAATGTGGGAGCTCGTCGTAAGGATTCTGTCATAGCCATTGGCACGCAGATATGTGAGGCTCTCGACTCTGCCATCATGAAAAACAAGAAGGACGATGCTGCCGAATTGGCGACCATTTATGACACCCAGCAGAAGGAGGCGCAGATTGCCCGTCAGCAGGCTGACCTCACTAGACAGCGACTCATCGGCACAGGTGTCGCACTGGTGCTTCTGATAGTGTTCTTCATGATTTACACCTTTCACAAGCGGCAGGCCTCCCACCGTCTGGCTGCAGCCCACGAGAAACTAGAAGATGCGCATGCCAAGCTGCAGACGGCTTATGACCAGTTGGAGAAGACCACAGCAGCCAAGGAACGCATCGAGAGCGAGGTGCGTATTGCCCGCGACATACAGATGTCAATGGTTCCCCACGTTTTCCCCGACAGACAGGGACTCGACATTCATACCTATATCTCACCAGCCCGTGGTGTGGGTGGTGACCTGTATAGTTACCTGTTGATGGACGACGACCTCTACTTCTGCCTGGGCGACGTGTCGGGCAAGGGTGTGCCTGCGTCGCTCTTCATGGCACAGACCATCCGTCTCTTCCGCTCTATTGCCAAACAACATCATTCGCCAGGCACCATTTGTACCCGTATCAACAATGAGTTGACGGAGGATAACGAGATGGGAATGTTTGTGACGATGTTCGTTGGATGTCTCAACCTGTCCACTGGTGCAATGGTGTTCTGCAATGCCGGCCACAATCCGCCTGTACTCGACGGAAAGTTCATGGAGACGGAGACCAATGCGCCCATCGGCTTGTGGAGCGAACTTGACTTTGTCAATGAGACCATTGATACCATCAAGGGCAAGACGCTCTTTATCTATTCCGATGGTCTGAATGAGGCTGAGAATCAGCAGAAAGACCAGTTCGGTGATGACCACCTGCTGGAAATCCTGCACCAGACCAGTGGCGGTAGCTGTCAGCAGATTATTGAGACCATGATAGACGAGGTAGAGCGTCATCGTGATGGGGCAGCTCCGAATGACGACCTGACGATGCTCTGTCTGAGGTTACAGTAAACCTTGTCGGCGCGACTCTCCGTATTTATCGGTATACGTCTTCTTTCTTCCAAACAATGACCTTGCCATATCTTTCCAGGGCTTTAAGGTCTGTCAACTTCTTGTCGCCAATGATAATCCAGGCACGGTTCTTGTTGTTGGCGATGTGTTGCTGGTGGAACTGTACCACGTCCTGGACGTTGACAGCGGGCAGCAGCCGCGCCATGTCGGCGTGGGAATCGGTGCGATAGCCATCCATACGCTGGTTGGCGACGTATGCACCCATCTCGCGGAAGGTGGGGTAGTCGTTCTGGATGTCGTTCAGGGCACTCTGCCGCGCAGCCTCCAGGTTTTCCTCCTTCATGGGCATCTGACGTAGCAGCGAGTCGATGGTAGCGAGGGCCTCCAGCGTCTTGTCGGCCTGCGTGCCAGTGGCAGTGATGCATCCCAGGGGCTCTTGTGGATGCTGGACGAGGCTTGTAGTTATGCGCTTTCCACCAGTAGAGTAGGCCAGCGAACGAAACTCGCGGACGTTCTGGAAAAGCACCGACGACATGCCGCCGCCGAAGTACTCGTCCCACAAGGCAAACCTGGCACGCTCCTCGGCCGTGGACAGGGCGCTCACGGCATCATAGCTGACGACGTAGTTCTGGCGCGACTTTGGCACGTCGTAGAAGAATACCGTCGGCTCCGCATACTGCTGTAGCGGACGGTAAGTGTCGGCCTTGGGGCGGCTGCACTGGGCCAGCGGGAGTGTTTGTTGCAATTCCGTTGCCACTTCCTCTATGGGCCGCCTGCCGCAGTAGAACAGTTCGCAGTCGTACTGTTGCAATTCGCGGAACAGGCTGAGCAGGTCGTCGCTCTGCAGGGCTTTGATTTCTTTCTTCGAGAGCTGTGTCAGGAATCCCGACTTCTGACCGTAGAGGATGCGGTGGAAGGCAGGTCCCAGCACGTCGTCCTTCTGCTTACCGAAACCCTTGCGGTTCACCTTGTCGGCATCTTTTGCCTCGTCGAGGGCTTCCTCGTCGCCCTTGGCAGCACGTAGGAAATGAGCCAGCAGTTGCAGGGCAGGCTTCAGCTCATTGTCGGGTCCCGTTAGGCTGAGGCTGAATGTCTGGTCACCAACCTCCACCTCCATCGTGGTGCCTATGCGCTGCCAGGCCTTCTCTAACTGCTGCTTCTTCAGCGAGTCGGTGCCGAGCTGCGACAGATAGGACGAGAGCACGTCCAGCTTGGGCGTGTGCAGTTTGCCATCCAGATAGCGCAATCGGAACGAAAAGATGTCGTTGACGGGGTTCTCTTTATAATATAAGGTGGCGTGGGCGTTTAGCTGTTGGGTCGTCACGTCGCGCTCGAAGTCGACGGTACGGATGGCAACCTGCTGGACGGGCATCTGCTCCAGCATCTTGGCAAAGTTCGACTTGGCGTCCATGTTCTTTGGACTGATGGGCTTGTAGCCTGGCTGCTTCAACGTCTCTTTGTCGGACGTGCCATATTTCTTGGTTAGCGTGATGTGGTTGGCACCGTAGTATTTCTTAGCGGCAGCGACGACGTCAGCCTTTGTTATCCGTTGGATGCTTTCCATCTTGTCGAGGATGTCCTGCCACGTCTTGCCTTTCGAGAAGGCCTCTATCAAAAGTACCGACCGTTTGTCGATGGTTTCCAGGTCCTGCTTGGCGTTGATGAGCATCTCCTGTTTCAGGGCCTCCAGTTGCTGTTCGCTGAAGTGGCCGTCCATCACCTGCTGCACCTGTTCCAGCGCACGCCCCTCGGCGGTCTTCATCTTTCCTAAGAGTTTTGGGATGACGAGCAGCACCGTGCCGGCAGCATCGTCGAAGCCTACCGTCGTGGCTAGTGCCATCATCACCTTGTGCTCGTTCATCAGCGAGTCGAGACGTCCGGCCTTGCCGTTTGATAGCAGTCCGTTGGCGAGTTCCAGGGCGTCGGCATCAGGTTCGAAGTCTGTGGGGGCCTTGTATATCAGCGCCTCTATGCCGAGAAGTGGTATGGGCAACTTCACTTCGCAGGCCTCGCCAGCCTGGATGTCTGGCATGGGACTGTAGCCGCGCTGTGGCACTGGTCCCGTCTGCACCCGCCCGAAGGTCTGTTCCAGCAGTTCCGTCAGCTTGTCACTGGGCGTTATGTCGCCACAGAGGATGAGCCCCATGTTCGAGGCCACGTAGTACTTCTTATAAAATTCGGACATATCCGACAGCCGCGGGTTCTTCAGGTTCTCCGTTGAGCCGATGATGGGGTAGGCGTAGGGCTGTTTCTTGAACACGGCGCCCATGATTTTCCCCTGTATGTCGCCCATGCCGTCGGCAGCGCGGTTCTTCTCCTCGTAGACGTTCTCCAGCTCGCCCTGGAAACCACGGAACACGGGGTTCATCAGTCGCTCGGAGTTCAGCCAGCACCACTGCTCGATGAACTGTGGCAGGAAGGAGTTGTGGTAGTAGGTCATATCGTAGCCCGTACCGGCATTCAGTCTGCTGCCGCCATACTTCGAGATGAGACGGTTGAACTCGTTGGGAATCATGTAGTCGGCAGCCTTCAAACTCAGCTCGTTGATGTGCATCTGGATGTGTGTACGCTCAGCGTCGTCTTTGGTCTGGCTTAGCAGGTCGTACTGCGCTGAGATACTGTCCAGCCAGGGCTTTTCTGCCTGGTAGTCTATGGTGCCGATGCGGTCGGTTCCCTTGAACATGATGTGCTCGAAGTAGTGGGCTATACCCGTATTCGGACAGTCCTTGGCTCCTGCCTTGACCACCACAGCACCAAACACCTTCGGCTGCGAGTGGTCCTCGTTCAGCCAGACGGTCATGCCGTTCTTCAGTTTCAACTCCTTCACTTGTAGCTGCGCATTGACAACCAGACTTGTCAAAACAGCAGCAATCAGCAGAATAATACGTGTCATATTGCAATTACGTTGTCTTGTTTTGTTTCATTTAACATGCAAAGTTAGTAATAATCAAAAAAATCTTCGTAACTTTGCACCCCAAATTAAAGAAGTTTAAGTAATTGATACGATTATGGCAAAGAAAGCACTTTTGATGATTCTCGACGGATGGGGAATCGGTAAGCATGGTAAGGGTGACGTTATCTTCAACACGCCGACGCCTTACCTCGATTTGTTAACAGCTACGTCTGCTCACTCTCAGCTCCAGGCATCTGGCGAGGATGTCGGTCTGCCCGACGGACAGATGGGTAACTCGGAGGTGGGTCACCTCAATATCGGTGCTGGACGCATCGTCTATCAGGACCTTGTCAAGATCAACCGCGCCTGCAAGGACGGCTCTATCATGGAGAACCCGCAGGTGAAGGCTGCCTACACCTATGCTAAGGAGAATGGAAAAAAGCTGCACCTGATGGGCCTGACCTCTGACGGCGGCGTGCACTCCAGCCTCGACCATCTGTTCAAGCTCATTGAGATTGGTAAGGCCTACGGTCTGAAGAACCAGGTCTTTGTGCATTGCTATATGGACGGTCGCGATACCGACCCGCACTCCGGTAAGGGCTTCATCCAGCAGGTCAGCAAGGTTTGTGCTGACAACGATGCCGCCATCGCCAGCATCGTGGGCCGTTTCTATGCTATGGACCGCGACAAGCGCTGGGAACGCGTAAAAGAGGGCTACGACCTCATTGTCAATGGCACTGGTAAGCAGGCTACCGATATGGTTCAGGCTATGCAGGAGAGCTATGACGAGGGCGTGACGGACGAGTTCATCAAGCCCATCCATAACGCCAGCGTCAACGGCACTATCGAGGAGGGCGACGTTGTCATCTTCATCAACTTCCGCAACGACCGCGCCAAGGAGATGACCATCGCACTGACCCAGGAGGATATGCCGGAGCAGGGCATGAAGACCATCCCTGGCCTGCAGTATTACTGCATGACGCCATACGATGCCAACTTCAAGGGCGTCCACATCCTGTTCCCCAAGGAGAATGTAGAGGACACACTGGGCGAATATCTGAGCAAGCAGGGCAAGAAGCAGCTGCACACCGCTGAGACTGAGAAGTACGCCCACGTCACCTTCTTCTTCAATGGTGGCCGCGAGGCTCCTTACGAGGGTGAGGACCGCATCTTGGTGCCCTCTCCGAAAGTGGCTACTTACGACCTGAAGCCTGAGATGTCGGCCTACGAGGTCAAGGACAAGCTCGTCGCCGCCATCAACGAGGCCAAGTACGACTTCATCGTTGTCAACTTCGCCAACGGTGATATGGTGGGTCATACCGGTGTCTACAACGCTATCGCGAAGGCCGTCTGGGCTGTCGACAACTGCGTGAAGGAAGTCATCGAGGCTGCTAAGGCCAACGACTACGAGGCCATCATCATTGCCGACCACGGTAATGCTGACAACGCTATCAACCCCGATGGTACGCCCAATACTGCCCACTCGCTGAACCCCGTACCCTTCATCTACGTCACCAACAACAACTCGGCAACGGTGAAGGACGGTCGTCTGGCCGATGTTGCTCCCAGCATCCTGCACATCATGGGTTTGGAGCAGCCCGCCGACATGACTGGTGAGAACCTCATCACCGACTAACTTCTGCGAGAAGCATACATTTTGCAGGCATGTATCATACAAAGTGCGTCTTTCTGACATGGATTCTCACCCTGCTTGCCTTGACGGGCAGGGCACAAAAGGATGTGTTCGTGTTTACGCCTCAGTGGACGGCACAGGCTCAGTTTGCTGGCTACTACGTGGCCGAGGCCAAAGGTTTTTTCCGCGAGGCTGGTGTCAATGTGAGAATTGAACACCCGTCGGCCACGCAGCCTGCCATGACCCGGCTGCGCAACAACCAATGTCAGGCTACGACGCTGCAGTTGTGCCAGGCGATGGAGATTGTCGACGAGGGCATGCCGCTGGTCAACATCCTGCAGACATCGATGAACAATGCCATGGTGATTGTCTCGTCGCGAGGAAAAGACCCCCTGACCCAGAAGGGGGCCCGCGTGGGTATCTGGAGCGTAGGGTTTGGACAGCTCGCTATCTGTATGAGCATCAAGGAGGGGCTGGACTATGAGTGGGTGCGTTTTGCCCAGAATGTCAATCTCTTCGTGGCTGGAGCCTTGGACGCCACCCTGGCCATGAGCTACAACGAGTACTACCAGCTGGTGCAGGCCGGTATCGAGATGACCGACAAGAACGTCTACCGTTTCTGCGACCACGGTTATAACGTGCAGGAAGATGGCATCTACATGACCCGTGAATACTACGAGAAGCACCGTGATCAGGCGGAGAAATTTGCCAAGGCCTGTCGCAAAGGCTGGGAGTGGGCGGCAGAACACCCCGAGGAAACCCTTGACATCGTCATGCAGTACGTGCAGAGGGACCGTATTGCCACCAACCGCGTGATGCAGCGGCTGATGCTGCGCGAGGTGCTGCGCCTGCAGGTGGACCGTGAGTCGAAGAAGCGTGAGTTCCGGCTGCGTCCGGATATGGTGAAGTTGGCCAGCAGACTGATGCAGGAGAACCACATGCTGGAGCATGAGGTGACGTATGAACAGCTGATAAAACGTTGAAAGTAGAAGAGTGGTATGAAGACAATCATAGAGTATATCCGTCGTAAGCTTTCCGTCAGGGTAAGTCTGTGGGTGGTGATGTTTGCCACCATCATCTTTATCGCTGCCCTCGGCTTCCTCTTTTATCAGTCGCGTGAGGCCATCCGCCAGGAGGCCATCAACCGTGCCACGCAGATTCTGGACAATACGTCGCTGCGCGTGACGAGCATCCTGAACCGCGTAGAGGTGGCTACCACCATGACGGAGTGGCTCGTCAACCGGCATCCCGAAGTGGCTGACTCGATGTTTGTCTACAGCAAGAGTATGCTGATGAATAACCCCGACTTCTTCAGCTGCTCTATCGCCTTCGAACCTTATTTTTATAAAGAGAAAGGACGCTACTTCTCGGCCTATTCCAAGCACGACGGCGACAGCATACGCACCACTCAGGGCGGTAGCGACAACTACCAGTACTTCTACGTGGACTGGTACCTCATGCCGTCATTGCTCGACCGGTCCTGCTGGACGGAGCCGTATATGGACCTGGACGTGCTGACCAATACCAAGGAGATGGTGACGTCGTTCTGCTCGCCCATCAAGGACAAGCGGGGAAAGAAGATAGGCGTCATCAATACTGGCCTGTCGCTGAACTGGCTGTCGCAGACCATCTCGGCCGTCAAGCCCTATCCCAACTCCTATAGCATCATGATAGGCAAGGGAGGCACCTTCTTCGTCCATCCCGATACCACCAAGCTGATCTACCAGACCATCTATACCCAGACCCTCGAGCGTCCCGACTCGGATATGACGGCCCTGGGTCATGCCATGCAGCGCGGGGAGGAAGGCATGCGCCACATGAGTGTCGACGGCCAGGACTGCTACGTCTTCTACAAGTCCCTGGGACAGTCGGGCTGGAGCATGGCCATTGTCTGTCCTGAGAGCGACATCTTCGGCGGCTTCGACCGCCTGCGCCGTACGGTCATGAGCATCGTCACCGTCGGCCTGTTGCTGATGCTCTATCTCTTTATCCGCGTCATCACCAGAGAACTGCAGCCGCTGCGCCGACTGGCCAAGGAGGCCGAGACTATTGCCTCGGGATGTTTCGATGCCGTGTTGCCCGACTTCCAGCGTACGGACGAGATAGGACAACTGAGCCAATCGTTCGGCAATATGCAGCAGTCGCTCGTCAACTATATCGAGGAACTGAAGAAGACGACGTCTCAGAAGGCGTCGATAGAGAGTGAGCTCCACATCGCCAGCACCATCCAGATGGGTATGCTGCCCAAGCAGTTCCCCACCTATCCCGACCGTGACGACGTACAGCTCTTTGCCTCGCTGACACCTGCCAAGGAGGTGGGTGGTGACCTCTTCGACTTCTACATCCGCGACGGCAAACTGTTCTACTGCATTGGCGACGTCTCTGGCAAAGGTGTGCCGGCATCGCTCTTCATGACCGTTACCAGGTCGATGTTCCGTACCGTCTCGGCCCATGAGTCCTCGCCCGACCGTATCGTTTCCGTCCTGAACGAGTCAATGGCTGAAATCAACGAGCTCAACATGTTTGTCACCCTCTTTGTCGGCGTCCTCGACCTCAATACGGGCCTCATGCGCTACTGCAACGCCGGTCACGACGCACCGCTGCTTGTCGGTAAGGGTGTGGGCGAGTTGCCTGTAGACCCGAACATCCCTGTAGGTTTCATGCCAGGATGGAACTATACTGCCCAGGAGGCGGTCATCTATCAGGGTACAACCATCTTCCTTTTCACCGACGGACTGACGGAGGCCGAGAATGCTGAGCACGACCAATTCCAGATGGACCGTATCAACGAAGTGGCTGCGCAAGCCCTGACCCACCGCCAGCAAGACCCGAAGAATCTCATCGCCCGGATGACCGATGCCGTGCACGAGTTTGTCGGCGATGCCGAACAGAGCGACGACCTGACCATGCTCGCCATCCAGTTCCTGAAGGGTACGCCACCATCGGAATGCTAAAAATGTTTAAATAATGTTATAAACACGGTATGTTGCCTTGTTTATGTCATTAATAATATGTACCTTTGCACCCGCAAAAGTGCCCATTGCGCTGGCTTTCGAGCTATCAAAGCACTGAAAAAGAGCGACTTACTCTTCGGAAGGGGAGATGTAGTTCGTTTCCTTTTTGTGTGTGCTCTAACGGTAAGAGGGTGGTGAAATGACACTGAAACATGAGATTAATACATTTATAAATAACATTATTATTAAATGGAAGAAAAATCGGAATGACATCCGTTTTCAGTGCCGACGGTAAGAATGTACCGTGCACTGTTATCGAAGCTGGTCCTTGTGTTGTCACTCAGGTGAAGACCGTCGAGAAGGATGGTTACACAGCCCTGCAGCTGGCCTTTGGTGAGAAGAAAGAAAAGAACGTTCAAGTTTGACGAGGAGCACAACCTCGGCGACACCATCACGGTGGAGCTGTTCAACGGCACTGAGTTCGTTGACGTGGTTGGTACTTCTAAGGGTAAAGGTTTCCAGGGTGTTGTGAAGCGCCATGGTTTCGGTGGTGTCGGTCAGAGCACTCACGGTCAGGACGACCGTCTGCGCAAGCCCGGTTCTATCGGTGCTTGTTCTTACCCCGCCAAGGTGTTTAAGGGCATGCGCATGGGTGGCCAGATGGGTGGCGACCGTGTGACGACCCAGAACCTCAGAGTGTTAAAGGTGATTCCGGAGCACAACCTGATTCTTGTGAAGGGTAGTGTCGCCGGTTGTAATGGTTCAACTGTTTTAATTGAGAAGTAAGCTATGGAATTGAACGTATTGAATATCAACGGTCAGGAGACCGGACGTAAGGTTACGTTGAACGATGCTATCTTCGGCATTGAACCTAACGATCATGTCATCTATCTGGATGTAAAGCAGTATATGGCCAACCAGCGCCAGGGTACGGCAAAGGCTAAGGAGCGTTCTGAGCACGCCGGTTCTACCCGCAAGCTCGGTCGTCAGAAGGGTGGCGGCGGTGCCCGTCACGGTGATATCAACTCACCCCTGCTGCGTGGTGGTGGCCGCGTATTCGGTCCGAAGCCCCGCGACTATGGCTTCAAGCTGAACCTGAAGGTGAAGAAGCTGGCTCGTAAGTCGGCTCTGTCGTACAAGGCTCAGGAGAACGCTATCATTGTTGTTGAGGACTTCAACTTCGAGGCTCCCAAGACCAAGGAGTTCGTCACGCTCGCCAAGAACCTGAAGGTTGACGGCAAGAAGGTACTGATGGTGCTCCCCGAGGCTAACAAGAATGTGTATCTGTCGGCTCGCAACCTGAAGAAGGCAGAGTGCATCATCGCTGCTAACGTGAATACCTACAAGGTGCTGAACGCTGACGTGATGGTTATCACTGAGAACTCGCTGAAGGCTATCGACGGTGTGCTGGGTTAATTGATAATTGATAATTGAAAATTGATAATTATTATGAGTTTCATTATAAAGCCTCTGATTACAGAGAAAATGACCAACATTACAGAGAAGTCTTCTGTTGATCGTACCTACAAGCCCAAGACCGGTAAGCACCGCGGTGAGGAGGTGACGAAGAAGGCTCAGCCCAAGTACGGTTTCATCGTTAAGCCCGAGGCTAACAAGATTGAGATTGCCAAGGAGGTTGAGGCTCTGTACAATGTGACAGTAGAGAATGTGAACACGGCTCGCTATGCCGGCAAGCGCTCGTCGCGCTATACTAAGGCAGGTCTCGTGAGAGGTTCGAAGAACGCGTTCAAGAAAGCAATCGTTACTCTGAAGGAGGGCGATACCATTGATTTTTATAGCAATATTCAGTAATAAGAAATGGCAGTACGTAAATTAAAGCCCGTTACTCCGGGTCAAAGACACAAGATTATTGGCACGTTCGAGGACATTACTGCATCCGTGCCAGAGAAGTCTCTCGTTTACGGTAAGCGTTCTACCGGTGGTCGAAACAACACCGGTAAAATGACTGTCCGCTACATGGGCGGCGGCCACAAGAAGAAGTATCGTCTGATCGACTTCAAGCGAGAGAAGGATGGTGTTCCAGCTGTAGTAAAGACCATC
>CACXAG010000060.1:7329-21084 GCA_902765585.1 uncultured Prevotellaceae bacterium | reverse complement strand
GCATAGCTGCTGCGCGTCATGATGAACACACGCTTGGAGGTGAGAGGTGAGGGATTAGAGGTAGGGGTATAGTCCTTGCGCTGGGCTTCGTAGATGCCTCGGACCGTTGCCAAGGGGAAGGCATTGCGCTGTGAACGCCAGGTGCCGCCATACACCTTGTGGGCATAGTCGCTCTCCTTGGGGTCGAAGAAGTCGGGGTCTGTCGAGTCCATCCACCAGGCGTCAGTGCCATAGTCATAGAGCGTCTTCAGGTACTTCCAGTAGATAGCGCGGGCCTCGGGATGGAAAGCGTCGTAGACTTTTACGCCCGAGGGATAGTCCATGCGTGGAGGCCAGACGTGGGAGATACCACTTTGGGGCCAGGTGGCAAAAGGCATCAGCAAACCCTTGGCATCGAGTTCGCGGAACTGCTTCGTCATAGGACCGAAGCTGGCCCAGATGGAAATCATGAAGTGGGCGTGCTTCTTGTGCACGTTGTCTATCATCTGCTTGCCGTTAGCAAAGTCCTCGGCAAGGAAGTCCATGGCATTCCACAGGTAATTGGAGCCCCAGTACTGCCAGTCCTGGATGATGCCGTCCAAAGGCACGTTCAGCGCCCGATACTGATCTACGATGCCCTCGGTCTCGCTGGCACTCTTATAGCGCTCCTTCGACTGCCAGTAGCCGTATGTCCAAAGCGGGAACATGGGCACGTCGCCTGTCAGGTGGCGCATCTGAGCAATGACGCCGTCAGCCGACCCACCATACATGAAGTAGTAGTCAATGCCCTGACCAGCCTCAGAGGTAAACGTCATTCCCTGGGCATTGTCCTCAAACATCGTAGGCGAATAGTTCTCCCAATAGATGCCATAGCCCTTGATGCTCTGCAGCACATTCTGGAAGTCCTCCAAGTTCGACTGCTCCATGCGTTTCTTCAGTCCGCGACGGTTCAGCTTGCCGTCCTGCACAGTGCCAAGACCGTAGATAGCCTCGCCCTTGTCAAGGGTAAAGGTCTGGCTGACCTCAAAGTCATCCAAATTCTTCCGAATGAGACTCCAGCCTCCTTCCTTCAGCAGCACCTTGCCCTTGCTCGTCATAAACATCAGGCTCTGGCCCTCTGGATCCAGCTTCACGGTCAGCTCGCTGCTCTTCCAGGTATTGCCCTTCCGGGTCACCGCAACTTGCTGCGGTTGTAACGTCACCACAAGGGTCTTGGTGGGCTGTCCCTTGACGACATGGACGATGCGGGGGGTCAGAAACTCAATTTTCACGTCCTGGGCTGACGAGGCCAGGACAGCTGACAACAGGGTCAACAGGGAAAGAATTCTCTTCATAGAAATGGTTTTATCGGTTGTTAGAATTGGGAACAAACGCTTTTTTCGCCACAAAGGTAATAATTTTTCCTGACTCTCAACCCTAAACTCTAAACTTTTTCGTACCTTTGCAGGCGAAATGATTTGTTTGGCGTCATACTTCCCTATCACCAGCCCGACGCTGATCTTCTTCGTCGTGCTGCTCATCATCTTGTTTGCCCCTATCATCATGGGTAAACTGCGCATCCCCCACATCATCGGCATGGTGCTGGCGGGCGTGCTGGTGGGACGCTATGGACTGAACATCCTGGAGCGCGACTCGTCGTTCGAGCTGTTCGGCAAGGTGGGACTGCTATACATCATGTTCCTGGCCGGTCTGGAGATGGATCACGAGAGCGTCAAGCGCAACTCAAAGCGTATTCTGCAGTTTGGTATGCTGACCTGCTTTGTGCCCCTGCTGCTGACTTACCTGATGTCGATGTGGCTGTTAGGGTACTCGCCGACGGCCTCGTTCCTGCTGGGATGCATCATGGCGTCGAACACGCTCATCGCCTACCCTATCATCTCGCGCTATGGACTGCAGCGCGACTCCAGCGTCATGCTCAGCGTTGGCTCCAGCATGCTGTCGCTGTTCATGGCCCTGATGATGCTGGCAGCATTGGCGGCATCGTATGGCGAGGATGCCGGCATCATCTTCTGGCTGCTGTTCCTGGTGAAGTTCACCATCTTCTTCGCCTTGCTGATGGTGGTCATCCCCAAACTGGTACGTTATTTCCTCAGGCGCTATTCTGACGCTGTTATGCAGTTCATCTTCGTGCTGGCGGTCATGTTCCTGTCGGCAGCCCTGTCAGAAGCCATCGGCGTAGAGGGCATCGTTGGCGCCTTCCTGTCTGGACTCATCTTAAACAGGTATATTCCTCATGTGTCGCCTCTGATGAACCGCATCGAGTTCATCGGCAACGCCATCTTCATCCCCTACTTCCTGATAGGTGTGGGTATGCTTATCAATGTCAGGTCGCTCTTCGAGGGAGCGCACATGCTATGGATTGTGGCCCTCATAGCCTTCTTCGGCACCTTTGGCAAGGCCCTGGCAGCCTACATGTCCAGTCTGCTGTTCCGTCTGCCCAAGGCGGCTGGTCACATGATGTTCGGTCTGACCTGTGCCCATGCTGCAGGAGCCATCGCCATGGTGATGGTGGGCATGAAACTGGAAGTGAGTCCAGGGGTATATCTGGTGAATGACGAGATACTGAACGGTGTCGTCATCATGATACTCATCACGTGCATCATCTCGACCCTGATGACGGAGCACGCCTCGCAGCAGATAGTGCTGGCCAATAGTATGAAGCCGTCTGCCAACAGCACAGATGATGACGAGAAGATACTGCTCTGCGTGAAATATCCCGAGATTGCCCCGCAGTTGCTGGAACTGTCGATGATGATGCGCAACGCGAAGCTGAACCGCGGACTGGTGGCGCTGAACGTGGTATACGACGACAATCTCTCCGCCAAGCATCGCGAGGAGGGCATACGCCTGCTGGAACAGCTACAGCGACGAGCTGCGGCGGGCGACATACATATGCAGACACAGGTGCGACTGGCCACCAACATCGCCAACGGCATCAAGCATGCCTTCCGCGAGTTCGGTGCCTCAGAGATTATCATGGGTATGCACGTGCATACGGACATCAGCCCGAAGTTCTGGGGTGAGTTCATCCAGAGTCTCTACAACGGTTTGAACCGCCAGATTGTGCTGTCGCGCTTCGTACAACCCCTGAACACGCTGCGCCGCATCCAGGTGGCAGTACCATCGAGGGCGGAATTCGAACCGGGTTTCCACCGCTGGCTGGAAAGGCTGGCACGCATGGCTGGCAACCTGGACTGCCGCATCCAGTTCCATGGACGCAACGAGTCGCTGGAACTTATCCGCGAATACATCAACAACCGGCATTCCAGCGTTCGTGCCGAATATACCTATATGGCCCACTGGAACGAACTGCCCAGGCTGGCGGGGAACATCAACGACGACCACATGTTTGTCGTCATTACCGCCCGTAAGGGTACCATCTCGTATAAGACTGCCCTGGAACGGCTGCCCAACGAACTGATGCAGCACTTCTCGGGCAAGAACCTCATGATTATCTTCCCCGACCAGCACGGCGACGCCAAGGAGGAGAGCATGACGTTCACTGCCGCCCAGCACCAGGAGGAGTCGAGCATCTACGACACCATCTCACGCTGGATAAACAAGAGAGGTAAGAGGTGAGAGGTAAGAGGTGAGAGGTGAGAAGTAAGAAGTAAGATATTATGATAGAAATTAAAGGCATTAAGAAGAGCTTTGGCTCGTTGGAAGTACTGAAAGGCATCGACCTCACCATCCAAAAGGGTGAGATTGTCAGCATCGTCGGCCCCAGTGGCGCGGGCAAAACCACCCTGCTGCAGATTATCGGCACGCTGGACAAGCCCGATGCCGGTACTGTGTACATCGATTCCGTCGATGTGACCACCCTTTCGCAAAAGAAGCTCTCCGACTTCCGCAACCGCCATATCGGCTTTGTCTTCCAGTTCCACCAGCTGCTGCCGGAGTTTACGGCACTGGAAAACATCATGATACCGGCATACATCGCCGGCACCTCCCAGAAGGCTGCCCGCCAGCGTGCTGAGGAGTTGCTGCGCTTTATGGGTCTTAGCGACCGCGCCAACCACAAACCCAACGAACTCAGTGGTGGTGAGAAGCAGCGCGTAGCCGTAGCCCGCGCCTTGGTCAACAACCCTGCCGTCATCCTGGCTGACGAGCCCAGCGGCTCGTTGGACACCAAAAACAAAGAAGAGCTACATCAGCTCTTCTTCGACCTGCGAGATCAATTCGGCCAGACATTCGTCATTGTGACACACGACGAACACCTGGCCGGTATTACTGACCGCACTATTCACATGCGCGACGGCCTATTGGAAGTCGCAGCACCTGAAGATGCGTCTTTAGAACTCAGCACTCTTGGGAGTACGGGGGAAGGGGATGACGTCACGGATGTTCTGCATGCCGGTGACGAACAGGATGAGACGCTCGAAGCCGAGACCGAAACCAGCGTGGGGGCATGAACCCCAGCGGCGGGTGTCGATATACCACCACAGGTGGGTCTTATCCATCTGACGGCGCTCTATCTCGCCCATCAGCTTGTCATAACTCTCCTCACGGACCGAACCACCGATAATCTCACCAATCTGTGGGAACAGCACGTCGGTGCCCTGCATCGTAGGACCAGGAGCCACAGCGCCCTTGTAACCCACGCTTGCCTCTGTACCCGCAGCGTCAGTTGCGGGTTCATTCTGCTTCATATAGAACGACTTGAAAGCACGCGGATAGTCGGTCATGATGACGGGCTTCTTGAAGTGCTCCTCAACGAGGTAGCGCTCATGCTCGCTGGCGAGGTCGTCGCCCCAGTTGCAGGGGAACTCAAACTTCTTACCGTTCTTGATTGCCTCCTGCAGAATGTTGATACCCTCCGTATAGGGCAGGCGCACGAAGGTCTCCTTCAAGACACCCTCCAGGCGCTGAATCAGGGTCTTGTCAATCATCTGGTTCAGGAAGGCGAGGTCATCCTTGCAGTTGTCAAGGGCCCACTTCACACAATACTTGATGAAGTCCTCTTCGAGGTCCATCAGCTCTTCCTGGTCGAGGAAAGCCACCTCAGGCTCGACCATCCAGAACTCAGCCAAGTGACGAGGGGTATTCGAGTTCTCAGCGCGGAACGTAGGACCGAAGGTGTAGATGGCACCAAGGGCTGTAGCACCCAACTCACCCTCCAACTGACCAGAGACTGTCAGCGAGGTCTGCTCGCCAAAGAAGTCGTCGTCGTAGATAATCTTTCCGCTTTCGTCCTTCTTCAGGTCGTAGAGGTTCTTCGTTGTCACCTGGAACATGTTGCCTGCGCCCTCACAATCGCTGGCGGTAATCAGCGGGGTGTGGAAGTAGAAGAAGCCGTGCTCGTGGAAATAGGTGTGGATGGCCATCGCCATGTTGTGACGGATGCGCATCACGGCACCAAAGGTATTGGTACGCAGACGCATGTGGGCGTTCTTACGCATAGTCTCGAACGACTGACCTTTCTTCTGCATGGGATAGTCGTTGCCACAGAGTCCATAGACCTCCAACTTGGTGGCCTGAATCTCTGAGGACTGACCAGCACCCTGGCTCTCTACCAGCGTACCCTCAGCACAGATGCAGGCACCTGTAGTGATGTCCTTCAGCAACTGCTCGTCAAACTTCGTGGGGTCAACGACAATCTGCACGTTCTTGATGGTAGAACCATCGTTCAGCGCGATGAAATCGACATTTTTGCCAGAGCGGTGCGTGCGCACCCAACCCTTTACGCAAACCTCCTTGCCATATTCTGTGCTCTTCAGCACGTCGATAATCTTTGTTCTTTTCATTGTTCTTCTTGTTTTTTGTAGACCGAGGCTGAGCCTCGGCCTACGCTTCTTGTTTTGTTTGCCGCTATGGCATAGCGACATACTGCACTTTATTCGTAAGCGCCCATGCGCAGGCGGTCAACTTCTTCTTCGGTGAGGTAGCGCCAATCACCGCGACGGACGTTCTTCTTGGTCAGTCCGGCAAACTGCACGCGGTCGAGCTTCGTCACCTTATAGCCTAAGCTCTCGAAGATGCGGCGCACGATGCGGTTCTTACCCGAGTGAATCTCAATGCCTACCTGCTTCTTGTCGGTCTCGCTGGCGTACTCAATGGCATCGGCCTTGATGTCGCCATCCTCCAGCGTAATGCCCTCGGCAATCTGCTGCATGTCGTGAGCAGTCAGGTTGTGATCGAGGTACACATGGTAAATCTTCTTCTTGAGGAACTTCGGGTGTGTCAGCTTCGAAGCCAGGTCGCCGTCATTGGTCAGCAGCAGCACGCCAGTGGTGTTGCGGTCCAGACGTCCGACGGGATAGATGCGCTCAGGGCAGGCATCCTTCACCAGGTCCATGACGGTCTTACGCTGCTGGGGATCGTCGCTGGTGGTGACATAGTCCTTGGGCTTGTTCAACAGCACATAGACCTTCTTCTCAGGCGTGACGGGCTGGTCGTGGAACTTCACGAGGTCCGTGCGCAGCACCTTAGTGCCCAGTTCCGTGACCACCTCGCCATTGACCGTCACCACACCAGCCTGGATGAACTCGTCGGCCTCGCGACGGCTGCATACGCCGGCATTGGCCAGGAACTTGTTCAGACGGATGGGCTCGTTGGGATCGAAGTGTTCCTCCTTATACTCGATACGCTTCTTCAGCGAGTACTTGGCATTGGGATTGTAGGGGGCACGCGGTTTCTTGTTGTAGCCGCCACGCTGAGGAGCATAGCCGCCACGCTGCTGATAACCGCCTCCCTGCTGACCATACTGCTGACGGGGACGGGGCTGATAACCGCCCTGCTGACCGTACTGCTGACGGGGACGGGGCTGATAACCGCCTTCGCGGGGCTGGTAACCACCCTCACCCTCCTGAGGCTGATTGTAGCGGGGACGATAACCACCCTGCTGACCGTATTGCGGACGGGGACGGGGCTGATAACCGCCCTGACGGGGCTGGTAACCACCCTCCTGACCGTACTGCGGACGGGGACGGGGCTGGTAACCGCCTTCGCGAGGCTGATAACCACCCTCGTTATTATAACTGGTGCGAGGACGATAGCTGCGCTGGGGAGCGCTGCTGCTCTGCAGACCAGCTCCAAAACCTTCCGGTCGGAAGCCGCCGTCGTCCTGGCTATGGTTTCTGTTGTAGCCGCCCTGGTTGTACGGACGGGCTGGTTGGTGAATACGCGGACGCGGTGAACGTCCCTGACGATAACCCTGATAACCACCCTCGTGGCTCTGTGTGCTCTGCTGCTCGGCAGACTGCTCTTCGGCTTTCTTCTCGTTTTCGAATTCCATAATCTTCTTTTCTTTTTTGGTTGTTTTGTGTTTGGATATAGATGAGCCTCACGGCCCAGGATTTTTTATTTGACTATTTGACTTTTTTATTTATTATTTTTTATTTAGCGAACGCGCTTACATTCCTGTGTAGTTAGACGGTGTAATGGCCATCAGCTCTGCCTTGACCTCATCGCTGACGTCCAGTCCCTGAATGAACTGGTGGATGGTCTGTTCCGTCATCTTCTCGTTGGTGCGCGTCAGCGCCTTCAGCGCCTCGTAGGGATTAGGATAGGCCTCGCGGCGCAGGATGGTCTGGATGGCCTCAGCCACCACAGCCCACGTATTGTCGAGGTCTTCCTGCAGCTTCGCCTCGTTGAGGATGAGCTTGCGCAGTCCTTTCAGCGTGCTCTGTACGGCAATGACGGCATGTCCCATGGGAACTCCCACGTTACGCAGCACCGTCGAGTCAGTCAAATCGCGCTGCAATCGGCTGACAGGCAATTTCTGTGCCAAGAACGTCAGCACGGCATTGGCCATACCCATATTTCCCTCCGAATTCTCGAAGTCGATGGGGTTCACCTTGTGCGGCATGGCACTCGAACCTACCTCACCGGCCTTGATCTTCTGCTTGAAATACTCCATCGAGATATACATCCAGAAATCGCGGTCCAGGTCGATGATGATGGTGTTGATGCGGCGCATGGCGTCGAAGATGGCTCCTAACCAGTCGTAGTTCGAAATCTGCGTCGTCCATTGTTCGCGCTCCAGTCCTAACTTCTCGCTGACAAACTGGTTGCCGAACTCGCGCCAGTCGTATTGCGGATAAGCTACGTGGTGGGCGTTGAGATTGCCCGTAGCGCCGCCGAACTTTGCCGTGATGGGCGTTTCCTTCAGGGCGCGCAGCTGTTCTTCCAGGCGATAGACATACACCATGATTTCCTTACCCAGGCGTGTGGGCGAGGCGGGCTGTCCGTGCGTCTTAGCCAGCATCGGCACCTGCTTCCACTGCTCGGCATAGTCGTTAAGCTGTTCTATCAGCTCTTCCACCATGGGGTAGTAGACCTGCTCCAATGCCTCCTTGATAGAAAGGGGCACGCTGGTATTGTTGATGTCCTGTGAGGTCAGGCCGAAGTGAATGAATTCTTTCAGTGGTGAGAGGTGAGGGGCAAGAGGTGAGAGAATAGCATCCCACTTCTCCTTGATGAAGTACTCCACGGCTTTCACGTCGTGGTTGGTCACCTTCTCAATATCCTTGACACGCTGGGCATCCTCCTCCGTGAAGTTGCGGTAGATGTCGCGCAACGGTTCAAACAGGTCGTGGTTGAAATCAGCCAACTGCGGCAGGGGCAGTTCACACAGCGTGATGAAGTATTCAATCTCCACACGCACCCTATAGCGTATCAGCGCATATTCTGAAAAGTATCCTGCTAACTGTTCTGTTTTGTTTCTGTATCGTCCATCAATAGGCGAGATGGCGGTCAGTGCATTTAGTTCCATTGCTTTTCTATACTATTATATATATAACTTGATTCCTTTTTTACTGTGTCTGTATCCTAATATAACATGTTTAGCCACGCTTTTCTTCAAAGCGAGTGCAAAGGTACGAAAAAGTTCATAGTTCATGGGGCATAATTCATAGTTTTTTTTCGTCAAGGCATATTTTTTTTGATATTTAACAAAAAGTCTGTCAATGGCTGACGGCTTCATGGTCCGCACATTGGCAGAGAGTGTTTAAAAGCTTGAGCTCGTTCACGCTCGATAAAGCATGAGCGAACTCAAACTTTATGCTCACTTAATCACGACCTTGTTACCTTTATTAAGTTGGCATCGTCATGTAACAGATGATGATTAAAGCTATAGCTTTTGTAATCTTCAGAAAAAGCTTTTTTATCGATTTAGCCGACACCCTTCACTCTAGTAGGCTAAAACGCCCTTGTACAAAGGGCTTGAGACGAGTGTAGGGTGGTCCTGACCCTCCACTCACTCCTCACTGACCCTACACTGCCTCTACGCTTAAGGTATCACCACCAAAACCAGCAGACATTAATACTTGCAAACGATGCTATTAATACAAACCATCAGTCCGACGGACACGGACTGCCAGTTCGCAGCCTACGGAATCAGAGTTTGCTCCCCACGGAAAAACAGCGAGATTGTAGTTTAACGATTTTAGTTGACTACTTGGAGTCTTATTTGTGATGTAGGTTGACCCTGGTTAAACTTAATTGTTATTTCACGTTGACTTGAAAAGCTGTTCGAAAACTTAACAATCTGTTAGAGCTCACAGGGATTTCTAACAAATCAGAGAACCAACCTTGATCTACGATACTCAAAAATGTTACCACTCAAGGGACGAATCGTCATAAATAACATTAAAAAAAGTATCATTCATTTGCTTTATAATAAGATTATAATTATCTTTGCATAAAATTAGAACCACTTAATAACCAATGAGCTATGAACATAGTCAACCCATTCATCACCCAAGGATATGTGTCTCCGCACTACTTTTGTGACCGCATGGAGGAAACCAAGTATCTGAAAAACCTTGTTGTCAACGGCAACAATGTTGCACTCATATCCCCTCGCCGATTAGGCAAGACGGGAATGATACATCACTGTTTTGCACAAGATGACATCAAAGACAGCTACTACACCTTCATTGTCGACATCTACGCTACCAAGAATCTTCAGGAACTTGTATTTTACATGGGCAAAGCCATCCTCACCACACTGAAACCGAAAGGCCGGAAAATATGGGAGCGGTTTCTTGACACGCTTAGCTCACTGCGCAGCACCATATCGTTCGACATCAACGGACTGCCCGAATGGGGATTGGGGATTGGTGACATCAAAGCAGCACAGGCCACACTTGACGAAATCTTCAGTTATCTGGAAAAGGCCGACAAGCCATGCATCGTGGCCATAGACGAGTTTCAGGCCATTGCGAACTACCCGGAAGGAAACGTTGAAGCCATACTCCGCACTCATATCCAGCATTGCACAAATACCCGTTTCATCTATGCCGGTTCCCAGCGGCACATCATGAGCGAAATGTTTGTATCTCCATCACGCCCCTTCTACCAGAGCACTTCCCTCATGTCAATCGGTCCTATAGAAACCACCCATTACATTGACTTTGCCCAAAGCCTGTTCAGAGAATACGGCAAAGAGATTGACAAAGAAACCATAGAGGAGGTATACCAACGCTACGAAGGGGTTACCTGGTATGTACAGACAGTACTCAACGCACTATTCACACTGACAGAAGAAGGTGCCACCTGCACCCAGGAAATGGTTGAAACGGCCATCCAACAAGTCATTGCCCAGCAGAGTTTTGCCTACACCACCCTACTCTACCAACTGCCTGGCAAGCAGAAAGAGGTGCTGATGGCCATCTGCAAAGAGGGGAAAGCCACCAATATTACCTCACGTCCATTCCTGCAACGGCACCGCTTGACAGCCAGCAGCGTGCAAGCTGCAGTAAAGGGCTTATTAGAAAAGGACCTTGTCACCCAAGACTTAGGGGTCTACACCGTCTACGATCAGTTTTTCGCCCAGTGGCTGCTCATGCAATAAGATGATCACAAAAAAAAGAGTCCCGAAATGCTTCGGAACTCCTCTTGGTGTGGGCGTTGACGGATTCGAACCGCCGACCCTCTGCTTGTAAGGCAGATGCTCTAAACCAGCTGAGCTAAACGCCCTTGTTTTGAAAAGCGGTGCAAAGGTACGGAGTTTTTTTGAAACCACCAAACTTTTGCACCACTTTTTTACATTTTTTACCTTTTACTTGATTTCAACCAGGGCGCGACGATTATACGGCTGGGGATTCAGGGTGTCAACGCCACCAGCGGCTACGACGTCAATCTGACTGCGGTCGAAGCCCATCTTCACCAGTTCGTCGGCAACGACGTCGGCACGCTGCTGCGAGAGCTGGCGGTTGCGGTCAGCACTGCCCGTCTCGCTGTCAGCATAGCCGGTAACGACGAGGCGAGCCCCGTTCTTGCGGGCGACGTCAGCCAAAGCGGCGACATTCTGCAGGTCGCGGCGCGAACTGATGACAGCCTTGTTCAGTGGGAAGAATACGGAGACAGGAGCCGTCAGAATCTTGGTGATGGTATCAGTTCTGACCTCCTGCTGTTCCTGTGGCCGCGCATCGAGTTCAGCGTTCAGGCGGTCGTTTTCAGCAAGGGCATCCTGCAACTGAGCGTTGAGGGCATCGAGCTCGCTCTGCGTCAAGGTCTGCATAGCCTCGAAGTCAGGCGACTGCTTCCACGAGGACTTACCCAGGCGGTAAGTAAGACCCACCTCCACATTGACGATACGGTCCTTGGTCTTCAGTCCTGTCTGACCGGCACGATTACCCGTAAGACCGTCAAAGGTCGGTTCATAGCAGCCGTAGTTGATATCCAGGTTGGCAGCCAGTTTGTTCGTAATACGGAAGGTATTCAACAATCCTAATGTCAGTCCCAAGGCGTTGCTGTTGTGCGTCAGGTTACGACCAAAGCCGCCGCCAGCGTATGGAATGAAGTTCCAGCAGCGCTGCTCGTTATAGCCCAACAGCAGGTTGCTCAGATTCAGCAGCACCTGTTCCTGCAGCGTCAGATACTTGCAGGCATTCAGTTCCTTGTCTTCCGAGACGACGGAGCGTCCCCAGAAGCCGTTCAACTTCGTGCGCAAACCGACGCCCGGGGTAAACCACTTGCCAATAGCCACAGACAGTCCCAGATTGGTGCGATAGTCTTTGGTCAGTTTAGAGAACTTCACCGCCGATGCCTCCTGACTGTCCCAGAAGCTCGACCCTACGACATTGGCCTGCACAAACCAGTTGGCCCAGAAGGAATTGGTGGTCACACTATGTTTCTCCGTCGGTGTTTCCTCTTGTGCCCAAGCCGTCAAGGACACCGTCATCAAAGTCAAAAATAAAAAAGTCTTACGCATTCGCTTATTGATAATTGTTCAACGTTTATTGGTTATTGTTTATTGTTTCACGTTTATTGTTTATTGGTTATTGTTTATTGTTTAAACAGTCGTTCAATGTCCTGCTGCGGCAGGATGCCCAGGACGGCATGACCGTCGGGCGTATAGTTGACATTGGAACAGGCAAAGAGTCCGTTGACCAGATTCTCCATCTCGTCGTTGCTGAGCACCTGACCACGGGGAATGGCGGCATGACGCGCCATGCTCAGCGCCAGCAGGGAGTTCAGCTCGTCAGCAGTTGCAGGATGGTTGTCGACAGCCTCGTCGACCATGCTGCGCAACAGCTGGACATAGTCAATACCCTCGATGCCGGCGGGAATGCCGTTGATGGCATAGCTCCCCTGCCCCAGGTCGCTGAGGTCGAAGCCGATGGCCGACAGCGACGGTAGCAGACGCTCCATCATGACCAGTTCCGAGGGCGTAAACTGCACCACCTCGGGAAACAGCACCTGCTGTATCTGGGCACTGCGCGTCTGGAGTTGGGTCAAGTACTGCTCGTAGCGTATCCGCACGTCGGCCCGATGCTGGTCTATCACCATCAGTCCCGACTTGACCGCTGTCATGATGTAGCAGCCCTTGTACTGATAGTGGACGGGCGACTTATCCTCGACGGAATTGCTGAACGGCTGTGGCGTCCCCTCGGCAGCAGGCTCATCAAAGAATGACGGCTGCTGGGCGGCATCCTCCTGTCGGGATTGGGACGGCAGCGCATCATACAACTGCTCCCAGCCCTCCGTCTGCTGACGGGAAGGGCGTGATGCCGGCGAGACAAACGGGTTGTATTGTGGCCGATGCTGCGACGACGGGAAGCGAGGCGCGTCTGCACCAGCAGGATTGTATACGGGAATGTCAGGGCGTCCCTCGGTATCGAAGTCTATCTGCGGCACCTCACAGAACTGTCCGATAGCGTCGCGCACGGCAGCAGTCAGAATCTGCCAGATGGCTTGCTCGTTCTCAAACTTAATCTCCGTCTTGGTGGGATGGATATTGACGTCGATGTCGGCAGGGCTGACCTCGAAATATATAAAATAAGGTACGTGCGTGCCTGCAAGGACCAGCCGTTCGTAAGCCTGCTGGACAGCCTTGTGGAAATAAGGATGCTTCATAAAGCGCCCGTTGACGAAGAAGCACTCCACAGCGCCCTTCTTGCGTGCCGACTCCGGCTTGCCCACAAAACCCGTGATGCGGCACAACGGCACCTCCACATTGACGGGCAGCAGTTCCTGACCATAGCGGCGCCCATAGACGTCGGTGATGCGCTGGCGAAGGCTGCCGCTGCGCAGATTCATCAGTTCCTGACCATTGCTATGCAGCGTGAAGCTGACGGCAGGATAGACGAGTACGATGCGCTCGAAGGCCGTTAGGATGTTGTTCAGCTCGGTGGCGTTGGTCTTCAGGAACTTTCGGCGTGCAGGCACATTGAAGAAGAGATTGCTGACCGTGAAGCGGCAGCCTACGGCACACGAGCAAGGCTCCTGGTTCTCCACATGCGAAGCGGAGATGTTCAGACACGTTCCCACTTCGTCCTCTTGACGGCGTGTCAGCAATTCCACCTGCGAAACGGCAGCGATGGAAGGCAG
>CACXAG010000060.1:0-7299 GCA_902765585.1 uncultured Prevotellaceae bacterium | reverse complement strand
ATACTGGTTCGTCCGGCATCGACCACCGACACATGGATGGTGCTGGCACCGGCATCAATGGCGTTCTCCACCAGTTCCTTGATGACGGATGCCGGACGCTGAATGACCTCACCAGCAGCAATCTGGTTTGCCACACTGTCGGGAAGAAGCTGGATAACGTCTGTCATTGCTTGAGGGTATGCTTGGGCGGTTCGCGTCGCGTCTGTTCCTTCAACTCAGTACCTCCCTCCTTGGGACGCCAGTTGAAGATGTCCTGCTTGTTGAGCGGACGGATATAGTCAAACCACGCATAGCCGGGCAGAAACAACTTATCGGGGGGAATCTGTGTCATGGGATAGAGGATGCCAGAAGGCTTCTCCATCCAGATACGCTTCATCTTGCGGTTCTCTAAGAACATCTTCAGCAGCGGGGTCTGCGTGTAGTTCAGTCCTATCAGCGTGCTGTCGGCATCGTCGGTGGGATAGAAGATAACGAGCACATTGTCAATAGCCTGTGTCTCGCGCATCTGACCATCCAAGAAGAAAGCCTTCATCTCCTTCGACGATATCTGGTTGAAATGCGTCGAGTCGGGCATCTGCTCGGTCGAGAAGGCCTGGTTGATAACATGTGCCCAGTCAATGGCATTGTTCTTCATATAGATGCATATCTTCTCGCCAAAGAGCTGTTGTCCCTCGTTCCAGATAATGGGGTCGCGATACATGGTCATGCAGGAGTCCTGCGAGCTGTAGACCAGCGAGTCACAGACGGCCTGGACGTCGGTACGATAAGCCCGCACCTTGTTATAGGCGTGAATCATGCGATAAACCGAGTCAGTATTGATGTTGAAGGTATAGATTTTGAACGTGTCGGCATGCATAAACAGCGAGTCCTTCTGCGAGAAGTCAACCGTCACGGCATTCTTGGTCGCCATAGCATAGCCCGTAGAGTCGTTATACTCCAGATAATCGCCCAACAGCATGTTCTTGTTGACGGAGTCGTTGAAGATGACATTGTTATAGGCGTAGTTAGTGCCGTCCTTGGCGTTATGGTATACGCTGTCGCCAATGAGCGTGCGCCCCTGGTCCTTGATGATGGAGCGTCCGTAGAGTTGCGACTGCTCCGTGCGGGTGTTGTAGTAGCCGTTCTCGCTGTAGATGTTGCTGCCGCCGGAGGTGATGGTTGACGGTCCAACGATATGTGCCGTCGACGTCTGCGTATCATAATAGAGCGAGTCGGTGGTGAGGTACATCTTGTTGTCCTTCAGGCGCACGTCGTAGTAGAACATGGCCATCTTCGAGTCGGTATGGTATTCCCCCCAGTCGCTGGTCAGCGTCGTCTTGCCGTCCACCAGTTTGCCGCCCTCGAAGAAGTTGCCAAAGCTATACATGCGGTCATAGTCGAGGGAGTCGGTATAGAGCGTCGTCTGACGATGCTTCAGCACCACGTTGCGACGGGCCTGCGCCAGTTGGTCGTCGCCGTTATAGAAGGCGTAGTCGCTGGTCAGGCGCAAGGTGTCGCCCTGTACCATCTTGACATGTCCGAAGGCCTCAAACGAATTGGACTGCTCATAGAAGTGGGCACTGTCGCAGTAGAGGTTCGCCCCCACATGGCGAAAGTGCACGCTGCCGTTCAGCACCTGAGCGTCGCCATTGCGATACTGGTCGTAGTGCAGGTTGTCGGCATGTACCAAGTAGACACGTTTGTCCTGCACCACCGCCTTCTTGCGCTTTTTCGCCCCAAAGGCGGAAAAGCTAAATAAAAAACAAAAAATAAAAAATAAAAGCATAGCTGCCGACATCAAAGGCAACCGGCCACAGAAAGGACGAACAATGTTTCGCATTCCAGCCATATCTTTCATCTTCTGCTTTTTATTTCTTATTTATTCTTTATTATTTATTATTTTTTATTTAGGGCGAAGCCCGCCTATCATTTAGGGCGAAGCCCGCCTATTATTTAGGGCGAAGCCCGATCACCTCACCCAGCCTTCATATTCGAAGTCGCAGTTGCGATAGCGGTCGTTGATGCGTACGTAGGTCGACTTGATGCGCTTGACCACCCAGTCGTGGAGGCGCTGGTTGCGGAGCTTCTCCAGTACAACGGCCTTCAGCACCTGATAGTCCTCCGTGATGGTGGCCTTATGACCTTCCGTGCGGTTCTTCAGCTTGACAAAGGCGCAGACCGTCTTGCCGCGCTCGTTGATCATCTGGAAAGGTGCCGACAACTCGCCCACCTTCAGACCGTCGACTGCCCTGGCAACCTCGGGAGGGAGGTCGGCCAGCTTGAAGCGCGAGGTACGGCCTTCCTGTGTTATATTCGACATCAGTCCGTTGTTGTTGCGTGTATCTTTGTCGTCGGAGAAGAGTGCCACGGCATCCTCGAAGGTGAACTTCTCGATGGCGTTGCCGTCCTTGTCCTTATAGACGTTCCTGATAATCTCGGGCGGCACACCGTCGTGAATGGCAGTAATCAAGGTGTCCAGGCGGTTCATGGCCAGCTCGACTGCAGCGTCGCTGACGACGGGCTTGCGCAAGATGTGGCGCACCTTGATCTTGTCGCCGCGCTTGTCGACAAGCTGGATGATATGGAAGCCAAACTCCGACTCCACGATTTTCGACACGCGCTTAGGGTCAGTCAGACTGAAGGCGACATTGGCAAAAGCCGGGTCCAGCGTGCCACGGCCGGTATAGTCGAGCTCACCGCCACGGCGTGCCGAGCCGGGGTCTTCGGAGTAGAGGCGTGCCAAGGTCTGGAATGTCGCCTCGCCCTTGTTGATGCGTTCGGTATAGTCGCGCAGCTCCTCCTTGACGCGGTTAATCTCCTCCTGCTCAATGCGCGGCTGCAGCGTGACAATCTGCACCTCGACCTCTGTGGGCACAAAGGGGATGCTGTCCTGCGACATGTTCCTGAAATAGCGGCGCACGTCGGCAGGCGTCACCGTGATGTCCTTGACCAGTTTCTGCTGCATGCCCTGCACCATCTGGCGCTCGCGGTAAGAGTCGCGCAACTCGGCACGAATCTGGCTGAGACTCTTCTTGTGATACTCCTCCAGCTTCTCACGCGAACCGATATAGTTGATCATGTTTTCCAGATACTGCTCCACGCCCTGGGTAATCTCCGACTCCGTGACTTCCACGCTGTCGATGATGGCTTGGTTCAGATACAGTTTCTGCACGGCTATCTGCTCGGGGATGGCGCAGTCGGGGTCTCCCTTCCAGCGCATGCCCTCCTGCTGACCTTGGATGCGCATGGCTTCCACGTCAGACTTCAGGATAGCCTCGTCGCCGACAACCCAGATGACTTCGTCGACTATTGCGCCCAACGAATCGGTAGTGACGGGAGTGGTTTGCGCCTCTGCGTGGCTAAATAATAAAGAAAAAATAATAAATAATAAACCACGCGGTTTATCCATTACCGATATATTTCTCATTCTTTTCTGCTTGTTATGATTGTCACTAAACACTCTGCAAGTTTGTTATTCCTTATCATTCTTTAGAACTCCGCGAGGTTTATTATTTTTTATTTATCCTTTTTTATTTAGAACCGTGATTATTTACGGTTCGCAGAACTTCTTCGTTTACCGAGAACGAATAGCGCTTGCGAAGGTCGGCCACCCAGAGGCGCTCCAACTCGTCCTGCAGGTCGGCAGTGACCTGGACGCGCACGTCAGTATAATCCTCGGGCTTCTTCAGCAACTTACCGTAGGTAGCGTCGATGGGATAACCTTTCACGCTGTCCACCTGCACATCAGCGACCTTGAACACCTCGCGGTCGATGAACTTGTTGTCGCCCTTCTTGAAGAGTCCCTTCTCCACACGGATGCGGATAATAGAGTCACCGTTGAAGGTCTTGCGCAGGGCTTCGTTCCAGTCGGCAAACTTCAGCTTCTTCACGCACTTGGCGACGGGCTTGATATAGCATTCGTCCTTCACGTGGTAGACCATGCCCTTGAAGCGGGGATTGTCCTTCCACTCGTCCTTATAGCGTTTCTTGTTCTTCTTGAAATAGCTGGCCAGGCCTTCCTCGTCCTTGGCAGCCTTCTCCCAGACGGTGCGGTTGCTGATTTCGTAGAGCAGCAGACCGTCGTGGTACTCCTTGATGAGGTAGCGCATCTC
Organism: uncultured Prevotellaceae bacterium; assembly: GCA_902765585.1. GTDB lineage: Bacteria > Bacteroidota > Bacteroidia > Bacteroidales > Bacteroidaceae > Prevotella. The sequence continues at coordinate 3,208 of CACXAG010000060.1, read as the reverse complement.
CATGTCGGCAGCAGACAGCGAGTCAGCGCGTCGCTCAATGACCTGCTCCCTGGTCAGTGTGCCGTCAGAGGCCTTCACCAGGGCATTCACCTTCTCGGCAGAGATGTGGTCACGGGCGTTACGCTGTTCCAGATAGCGTAGGATGCTTTCCTTATGGAAGTCGAACGGCTCCAGCTGCTTGCGCTCCTTCACCAGGATGATATGCCAGCCGAAGGGCGACAGGAAAGGCTTGCTCATCTGGTTGGGCTGCAGGGCGAAGGCCTCGTCCTCGAACTCCTTCACCATCTGGTTGCGGCTGAACCATCCCAGCATGCCGCCGCGACGGGCAGACCCTGGGTCTTGCGACACCTTCTTGGCCAGCTCCTCGAAGTCGGCGCCAGCCTGCAAGGCAGTATAGACGGAGTCGATGCGGCGCTTAGCCTCGTCCTGCTCGGCCTGCGTGGCCTTCTGCTTCACCAGCATCAGGATGTGGGCGGCGCTCACCAGTCCGTCAGGACCAATGCTCTTCACCGTCTGGTCGTACACCTTGTGAGCCTCAGCCATCAGGTCATCATCGGTCACGAAGGTCGGCAACACCTGCTGGTCGCGATACTGGGCAAACTCCTCCTTGAAGGCCTTCGTCGTATCCAGACGGGCGTCCAGGGCTGCTTGTACCTTCAGCTTGTAGTTGACAAACAGGTCGACATATTCCTCGACGGTCTTCTTGTCAATGACGCCGTCGGTATTATTCTTGTTATAGCTGTACTCAAACTCTGACCGCGGCACGGGCACGCCTGCCACCGTCATAACAATTGGGTCTGTCTGCGCCACTGCGTGGCTAAATAATAAAGAAAAAATAATAAATAAAAAACCACGCGGTTTATTCATTACCACCATATTTCTCATTCTTTCTTGTCGTTTTTAATGTTGCAATTAATATTCTTATGATTGTATCTATGTCTTCTTTAATAGAATCATACATATTATTATCTATATCTTGCTTAAGATGGAAAGCCAATAGGATGTTTCACTGGCTTCCTTCAGAGCAATATTAATCTTACTGACAAAATCTGCTCTACTCTGCCCAAATAATGCTTCATGAACATTAGCTCCAATGCTTGTTCCACTTCTTAACAATTGCTTAGACATGACAAACTCCTTTTTCTCATTCTGAAGATACTGATAGCATCTTACTATTCTAATGGCAAACGAGATGGTTTTGTCTACCAAGAGATTGTCATTGGTCATCGCAGCGGAGTTTATTCTTTTTTATTTATTCTTTTTTATTTATTATTTTTTATTTAGCCATGTAATGGCGCAGAATAGTTCGGTGCTTCCGACGTAATGGTGATGTCGTGCGGATGACTTTCGTTGACACCGGCATTGGTGATGCGGGTGAACTTGGCCTCGTGCAGCTTCTCGATAGTGGCAGCGCCACAGTAGCCCATGCCCGAACGCAGACCGCCAACCATCTGATAGATCACCTCCTGGACGGTTCCCTTGTAAGGCACGCGACCGGCAATGCCCTCGGGCACCAGCTTCTTCACGTCCTTCGTGTCGGCCTGGAAGTAACGGTCCTTCGAACCATGCTCCATTGCCTCCAGCGAACCCATGCCGCGATAGCTCTTGAACTTACGACCGTTATAGATAATGGTGTCGCCAGGACTCTCCTCGGTACCTGCCACCAGTGAACCAATCATGACGCTTGAACCACCGGCTGCCAACGCCTTCACGATGTCGCCGCTGTAGCGCAGACCACCGTCGGCTATCAGGGGTACGTCCGTATCCTTCAGGGCGCTGTAGACGTCGTAGACGGCACTCAACTGGGGAACACCCACACCGGCAACGACACGAGTGGTGCAGATAGAGCCTGGGCCAATGCCTACCTTCACAGCGTCGGCACCATTGTCGGCCAGCATCTTGGCGGCAGCACCTGTAGCGATGTTACCCACCACGATGTCGATATTGGGGAACGATGCCTTGGCCTCGCGCAGCTTCTCGATGACGCTCTTCGAGTGACCGTGGGCGGTGTCGATGACGATGGCGTCGACGCCAGCGTTCACCAGGGCCTGCATGCGGTCCAGCGTGTCGGACGTCACACCGACGCCGGCAGCCACGCGCAGACGGCCCTTGTCGTCCTTGCACGCCATGGGCTTGTCCTTGGCCTTCGTGATGTCCTTATAGGTAATCAGTCCCACCAGGTGGTTGTCCTTGTCCACCACGGGCAGCTTCTCTATCTTGTTCTTCTGCAGAATGTCGGCAGCCGCCGTCAGGTCGGTCTGCTGGTGCGTGGTGACGAGGTTGTCCTTCGACATAATCTCGTCCACGGGACGGTCCAGGCGACGCTCGAAGCGCAGGTCGCGGTTGGTCACAATGCCCACCAAGTGGCGCTCGTCGTCTACCACGGGAATACCGCCAATGTGATACTCCGCCATGATGTCCAGAGCCTGGGCAACGGTCGACCCCAGGGGAATGGTTATCGGGTCGTATATCATACCGTTCTCGGCACGCTTCACAATTGCAACCTCGCGAGCCTGGTTCTCTATCGACATATTCTTGTGGATGACGCCGATGCCGCCCTCGCGAGCAATGGCAATAGCCATCTGGCTCTCCGTCACCGTGTCCATGGCAGCCGTCACGAAGGGCACGTTCAACACAATGTTACGCGAGAAGCGCGTTTGCAATTCTACCGTTTTCGGCAGTACCTCTGAATAGGCGGGAATCAACAGGACGTCGTCGAATGTAAGGCCGTCCATCACAATCTTATCTGCAATAAATGATGACATCTTTTATTTAATTTATTATTTGATATTTCGTATTTCTCTCTTCTTTATTATTTAGCCACGTAGTGGCGCATCTATATTTCGTGCAAAATTACTGCTTTTTTGCTGAACAGCGACCAATGTCCGTTGAACATTATTCTTTTTTAACGAACTTAAACAATACAGGAGGTCGTGCCCAGTGCCGTCAGTGCTGCCGTCAGAATCGACACAATCACCTGAATAACGGTCTTCCACTTTTCCTTCTTCATAGCTTCAAATTTTTAATGGTTAATGTTTAATGTTTTTTTCTTTCGGAGTAATCGGATTTTCTTTCGGAGTATCTAGAATTTCTTTCGGAGTACCGATCATTTCCGATGCAAGGACAGTGCAAGGCGAATGCAGAGAGCTCGCTCTATGCTGAGCCGCAGCCTGTTCTCGCTATTGCATCTCCAATGCAATTGCAAAGG
>CACXAG010000059.1 GCA_902765585.1 uncultured Prevotellaceae bacterium | reverse complement strand
AAGAGGACTACCGCAGGATTTATCCTGATGACGATCCACCATTTGAGGACGGGTACAGTGAATCGTTACGTAAGCTGATAATACCGAAGAATGATTAACAGAAAAAGAGGCTTCCCGATGAAAAAGGAAGCCTCTTTTGTGTGCTGTTTTATGCTCTTTTGTATTATTTCGTAAGCCTTCTCGGTCTTCACACCGTGCCTGGCATGGTGTGACGTTCTTCAACTACCTGCAGTTACATAATGGCTAATTCTCTTGTTAAGACTTGCAACATTACGCTTGTCGTATAGGGACAAAAGTTGTTCGACCTCGTCGGAAGGAATGGCATTGAGCTTGGGAAGTCGTAGTTTGCGAAGATGCTGGGTCTGCCATCTAGGGAAACCGCCGTTCATCTTGTTGGTAACTGCCGATAGCTGATTGCGCACGAAGTCTGACATCAGAAATGCAGCCAATAATCGCAATAGAGTAGAAGAACCACCTAAGATATAATAAATGTTGTGTAATGGATAGTACTCCCCTTTATCCACAAACACGTAAGTATTCCCCGACATATCGGGTAGAAGAATCTTCGGCTGTGACAGCAGTTCTGGGCTGATACGGTCTATCGTTTTGTACCAGCGTGAAGGCGACTTCTTGGCTACATGTCTTGATGACAGTTTCTCCTTATGCTGTTCCAAATAGGCACTGGCACGCGGATAGTCCTTAAGGTTTACCAGCGAACCGTCTTTCTTATACGGATTCAGAAGATACTCGCCCTGCCACTGGAACCTGTCGCCTCTGAGGTCTCTGGCATTGATACTCGGCATAATGAGTTCCTCTTCTACTTTCTCTGGCAATTCCCGTGATATAAAAACTGAGTCGGCTCCTGTAGCCACACCGATGCCAATCTTAAATCCCTGTTGCTCGATGGTCTGGAAATCAGAATTGCCCGATATGCCGTTAAACACATCAGTCCAGTCATCTCCTTTTGGCATCGGTTTCGTCTGGGGCGTGATAGTCCTTAATTCTTCTACATGGTTACATTCAGCATATTCGAATGAATCTGATGGTTTCTCCGATGTAATCAATGTGATAGCAGGATAAGCTAACACCTCTTCTTGGAAAGCATCAGCCTCTTCCAGATTCAGAATCGTCCTCAGGTTATATTTTCGTGCAACCAGCTGACGCAGTTTTTTGCCATATTCGTTCTTTAGCCAACGGTTTGAGCAGATAAAACAATGCTTACCTCCTACAGAAACCAACGCAAGTGATTTCTCATAGAACGGAACGTAAAGGTCGCAGCGATAATGGAACGTGGAGAATGTGTATTTGCAATAGTCCAGCATTTCGTATGGGATATTCTCATAGCGGATATAGGGTGGATTGCCTACCACGATATCCGTCTTTTCCATTCCCGTTTTAAGGAAGTCGGCCACGCAGATACATTCCTCAGTCAACGTGATGCCCATCGCCTCAATTCGTGCTCTACATTTTACGATTTTTTCGGCATCGATGTCATAGGCGCGGACGTTACGACAGAAAGCCTCGTTAGCATCGAAACCGAATTTTGATGCCGACTTAATCAGCCTGTTGGCAATCTCTACCACAAATTCACCCTCACCACATGAAGGTTCAAGAATACGTGTATGGCTCAAGTCGCGGTCTGGCGTATAGCCCACCTTGTCGAGCATATAGCCTACCACAAAGGGAGCAGTAAACACATCGCCGTGCTTTCCTCCATTGCTCCGTTCTCCGTACATGTAATTACTTGAATTCATTATTTACACCAATAAGATAACCGGTAAACGAGTTGATAAAGCTCTGAACAGAGATTTCTTTTTGCATCTGCCTCAACCGTAACATATCCACCCATAGCTATGCATTTACTGCTCGCATTTCGTATCCATGACCTTCCAAGCTTCCCACCTGAACAGCGTACCCGGGGAGGTCTCGTGCCCCTTTAACTCAAGTTAAAATATTTGCGTGAGTATGTTTGAAATTTGGTGCAAATATAAGAAAAAGTTGCGGCTTACGCAAATATTTAAGCAAAAATCTTCATATAAAAAGAGGCTTCCCGATGAAAAAGGAAGCCTCTTTTGTGTGCTGTTTTATGCTCTTTTGTATTATTTCGTAAGCTCGAAGCCTACGCGGGCGCCGTCGGCACTCCTTGCGAGTTTGCTTCATAATACCATAAATTGTGAATTTCGGTGGCAAAGATACACATTTCCATTGACATTTGCAAGCTAAAAACAAAAAAGTGGATTTTTTGTTTTGTATTGTTCTCACTTATTCGTACCTTTGAGCTGAAGCTCGAAAATACTCTCGTTCGAAAAAACTCAAATAAATTTGGTTTTTTGCTCACTTATTCGTACCTTTGCACGGATTTTCAGAAAATAACAATTATTGCGCAATGAATATTTCTTATAAATGGTTGAAGGAGTATGTTGACTTCGACCTTACACCGCAGGAGGTGTGCGACGCGCTGACGTCGACAGGTCTGGAGGTTGACGCACTCGAAGAAGTACAAAGTATCAAAGGTGGTTTGAAGGGACTTTACGTGGGTAAAGTGCTGACGTGCGAGATGCACCCGGACTCAGACCACCTGCATGTCACTACCGTTGATTTGGGCAAGGGCGAGCCGCAGCAGATTGTCTGTGGTGCTCCGAACGTGGCTGCCGGACAGAAGGTTATTGTGGCCGACTTGGGCTGCGTGCTGTATGATGGCGACAAGGAGTTTGTCATCAAGAAGTCGAAGCTGCGTGGTGTGGAGTCGATGGGTATGATTTGTGCCGAGGACGAGATAGGTATCGGTACCGACCATGCTGGCATCATCGTACTGCCGGAGGATGCTGTCGTTGGCACCCCCGCAGCAGAATACTACCACTTGGAGAGCGACTGGCTCATCGAGGTGGACATCACCGCCAACCGTGCCGACGCCCTGTCGCACTGGGGCGTGGCCCGCGACCTGTATGCCTGGCTGAAGCAGAACGGCTATCAGACGGCTACCCACAAGCCCGTGGCCGACGATTTCGTCGTCGACAATCACGACCTCCCCATCGACGTGGAGATTGAGAATACGGAGGCTTGCAAGCGCTATGCCTGCGTCAGCGTAACTGGCTGTGAGGTTAAGGAATCGCCCGAGTGGCTGAAGAACAAGTTGAGCGTCATCGGATTACGTCCGATTAATAATATTGTGGACATCACGAACTATGTGATGATGGCGCTGGGGCAGCCCCTGCATTGCTTCGATGCCGACATGGTAAAGGGCAACAAGATTGTGGTGAAGACCATGCCCGAAGGTACGCCGTTCCAGACGCTGGACGGTGTGGAGCACAAGCTCTCAGACCGTGACCTGGCTATCTGCAATGCTGAGGAGCCGATGTGTATCGCCGGTGTCTTTGGCGGCAAGGGCAGTGGTACGTATGAAACCACGAAGAATGTGGTGCTGGAGAGTGCCTACTTCCATCCCACGTGGATTCGCAAGTCGGCCCGCCGCCACGGACTGAGCACCGATGCTTCGTTCCGCTTTGAGCGCGGCATCGACCCCAACGGCACTATCGAGGCGCTGAAGTATGCTGCCCAGCTCTGCAAGGAGTTGGCAGGCGGTAAGGTGTCGATGGAGATCAAGGACGTCTATCCCGAAAAAATAGAGAATGCCGTTGTCGACCTGCAGTATAGCTACGTACACTCGTTGGTGGGCAAGGACATCCCCGTGGAGACCATCAAGAGCATCTGCGACAGCCTGGAGATGAAGGTCCTCGGAGAAAGTGCCGAGGGAATGCAATTGGAGATTCCTGCCTACCGTGTGGACGTGCAGCGTCCCTGCGATGTGGTGGAGGACATCCTGCGCATCTACGGATATAATAATGTGGAGATTCCCACGCAGCTGAAGTCGAGCCTTGTCATCAAGGGCGACGAAGACCAGAAGCATAAATTGGCCAACCTGGTCAGCGAGCAGCTGGTAGGCGCCGGCTTCAACGAGATTCTCAATAATTCGTTGAGTAAGTCGTCATACTATGACGACGAACAGAAGAAGGGGTTGGTACACATCATGAACCCCCTCAGCAGCGACCTCAACGTCATGCGCGGCACGCTGCTGTATGGCGGTCTGGAGAGCATCGAGCACAACGTGAAGCGCAAGAATGCCAACTGCCGCTTCTTCGAGTTTGGAAACGTATATGCTTTCGACCCTGCAAAGGAGAATCAGGACGACCCCATGCAGGCTTATAAAGAGCAATATCATTTAGCTCTTTGGCTCACTGGTAAGCGTGTGGAGGGCTCGTGGGCACATGCCAACGAGGACACGTCGTTTGCTGAGCTCGATGCCTACGTGCAGAACATTCTGGCGCGTATTGGTGTGCAGCCTGGTATGTTGGTGAGCAAGAAGTCGGACAATCAGATTTTTTCTGCTGGTCTGACTATCGAGAACCGTGGCGGCAAGAAGCTCATCGAGATGGGTGTGCTGACGAAGAAGTTGCAGAAGCAGTTTGACATCGATACGCCCGTGTATTATGCCGAGCTGAACTGGACGGCGCTGATGAAGGTCATCCGCAAACAGAAGGTAGAGTTCACGGACATTCCCAAGTTCCCGTCAGTGAGCCGCGACCTCGCCCTGCTCATCGACCAGAGCGTGGAGTTTGCACAGATTGAGCAGATAGCCCGCCAGACGGAGAAGAAGTTCCTGAAGAAGGTCGAGCTGTTCGACGTCTACGAGGGTAAGAACCTGCCCGCCGGCAAGAAGTCGTATGCCGTCAACTTCATCCTCCAGGATGCTGAGAAGACCATGGGCGACAAGCAAATCGAATCGATTATGCTGAAGTTGATTCAGAATTTGAAAAAGCAACTCAATGCCGAACTGCGTTAATTATTACATTGTTACATTTTTGAATTTTTAAATTTTACAATATGGGAAGAGCATTTGAATATCGCAAAGCTGCGAAACTGAAGAGATGGGGCCACATGGCCAAGACATTTACCAAGATTGGCAAGCAGATTGCCATTGCCGTGAAGGCTGGCGGTCCGGAGCCTGACATGAACCCCGCACTGCGTGCTATCATTGCCAACGCCAAGCGCGAGAACATGCCGAAGGACAATATCGAGCGTGCCATTAAGAACGCAATGGGTAAGGACCAGAGCGACTATAAGGAGGTGACCTACGAGGGATATGGCCCTCACGGCATTGCCATCTTCGTGGAGACCCTGACCGACAACACCACCCGTACTGTGGGCGATGTCCGCTCGGTGTTCAACAAGTTCAACGGCAACCTGGGTACCCAAGGCTCGCTGTCGTTCCTCTTTGACCACAAGGCCGTCTTCACCTTCAAGAAAAAGGATGGACTGGATATGGACGAGATGATTCTCGACCTGATTGACTACGGCGTGGAGGATGAGTTCGACGAGGACGAGGAGGAGAACAGCATCACCATCTATGGCGACCCCTCAAGCTTCGGTGCCATCCAGAAGCACCTGGAGGAGAACGGCTTCGAGGTGACGGGTGCTGAGTTTACCCGCATCCCCAACGATCTGAAGGACGTCACGCCCGAGGAGCGCGAGACCATCGACAAGATGATTGAGAAGCTCGAGGACTTCGACGACGTGCAGACCGTCTATACGAACATGAAGCCAGAGCTGTAGGCGTTTATTGGTAGTCTTTAGAGCGGAACGTGGTGTCAAACAACTTCGTTCCGCTATTCTTTTGCGAATAGTAGACATAGCGGAAGTTGTAGCCGGCATCCTTGTAGAGCTTCATCTCGGGCTCGTTCTTGACGGCCTTCAGCAGTATTCCTCGAATATCGTTATTGGCATAGAAGTCGGCATTGTCATAGAAATCGCTGGCCGTATAGCAATAAGATAGGGTATGCGTGGACTGCTGGAAGATCAGGCTGTCGAGCATGACGCCCTCCGTGACGAGTACGGGACATTTCTTCTCAGTGTAGGTCCGTGCTTCGCGGGCACAGCGCTCTTCCAGGGTTTCCTGACAAGCCACCAGCGTCAGCGCTGTAGCTAAAAATAATAAGAGGTGTATAGAATTTCTATTCATGATGGTTTGTTTGTTGTTTCTTTCAAATAGGTGAGGTAATAGCCCAACTTATAGACCTTGAAGACCAGTAGGTTGGGGTGGGGGCCTGTCAGTAGCCGTCGCTCCCAGGGTCCTATGATGCGGTGGAACAGTCGGATGAGGGACTGCAGGGGTGAGCCGTTTCTTACCACAGCGGCGTCCAACAGGCGGGAATAGCCCTGCAATTCGTGGCGGAACTGGCAGAGCGTGCGCAGTCCTTCCTCCGTCTTGCTGATGAAGTCGGCGTTCGACTCAAAGACCTCAAAGCTGAGGGGATTATCGATGTGGCGGATGGGAATCTGGTGTGCTGCCAACTCCTTGCCCAGCAGGACGTCCTCATAGCCGTAGTGGCGGAAACGCTGGTCGAAGGGGTAGGTGAGCATGAGTTCGCGGCGGATCATGAAGTTGGCCGTATGGAAGTCATGATAGGGTGACTGCTGGCGCTGGTCGGCGGTATGCTCGTGTTCGGCAGCTTTCTCGTACATAGAGCGCAGGTTGCCCGGCAGCACCTGACCGATGACCACACCGCCGTCCACGACATCCGCATCGTCCGTCTTGGCATACTGCTGCAAGAAGTCGTCGCGGCAGACCACCATGTCGCTGTCGATGAACAGCAACCACTCATGCTGCGCTTGAGTTGCCAGGAAGTTGCGGATGGCGGCGCGCCCTGCATTCTGCTGCCTTTCCACATAATGGCAGTGCGGCAACGCGTTGATGGCACGGTTGGCAGCTATCGTCGACGGGTCGGTAGAGCCGTCGTCAGCTACGATGATTTCGTAGTCCAAGTCCAGCCCCTCGGCCTGCTGTTGTAGGCTGCGTACCAGCATGGTGCAGATGCCGTTATAGGTCGGTATGAGTATGGAAAGAGTTGCTATTGCCATGATACAGGGTGCAAAAATACGTATTTTCTACCATATCTCAATGACAAAAGCTCCAAAAATAGTTAAAAAAAGTATTGCGGAAGCAAATTCTTCACTTTTCACTCTTCACTTTTCACTTCTTTTTTGTACCTTTGCAGCCGCTATTACGAGATAGTAGCATGAAATTAAAGTTAAACAATTAAAAAACAAGCATTTAAACAATGGCAACAAAAATCAGATTGCAGCGCGGCGGACGTAAGAGCTACGCTTTCTATCGTATCGTTATCGCCGACGCTCGTGCACCACGTGATGGTCGTTTCACTGAGAAGATTGGTACTTACAACCCCAACACCAATCCTGCCACAGTAGACCTTAATTTCGAGCGTGCTCTCTATTGGGTAGAGACCGGTGCTCAGCCCACTGACACCGTACGTAACATTCTCAGCCGTGAGGGTGTGTACCTGATGAAGCACCTGAAGGGTGGCGTGAAGAAGGGTGCCTTCGACGAGGCTACCGCACAGAAGAAGTTCGATGCCTGGAAGGCTGACAAGCAGAATGGTCTGACCAAGATCGCCGAGGCTGAGGCTAAGGCTAAGAAGGACGCTGCTGCTGCTCAGTTGAAGGCAGAGAAGGCTCAGAACGAGGAACAGGCCAAGAAGGTAGCTGAGAAGAAGGCTGCTGAGGCTGCTGCCAAGGCCGAGGCTGAGGCTGCTGCTGCTGCCGAGGCTGCTACGGAAGAGGCTGCTGAGGCTCCCGCTGAGGCATAACTTTGGAGAGTTAATGCACATCCTTGAGATACCCTCATTCTTTCCTCCTTATGGTGGTCTGTTTTGTCTGGACCAGGCAAAGGCTCTCAAGTCGTTAGGTCATGAGGTACGTATATTGAGTAATGTGCAGTTAGGTGCTACGATAGGGTTGCGCGATTATGTCGTGCAACCCTATCTGCGCTATGAACACGAACTGGATGGCATTACCGTCTGTCAGTCCTATCAGCGCGGACTGCCCAAGTGCATCCGCTATAATGTACGGCGCTGGGTGCGCATCGTGCAACGCATGTTTGCCGACTATGTCAGGAAGTATGGTCAGCCCGACATCCTGCATGCCCATTGTTGCAAGTGGGCAGGCTATGCTGCCATGCTAATCAGCCGCCAGTATCATATACCTTATATCATCACTGAGCACCTGTCCAAACAGCTGTTTCGTGATGAATTTGGCGATGATTTGTCAAGCGTCTGGCAAATACCCCTGCTGAAGGAGGCTTATCGGCAGGCAAGCATGGTCTTGCCTGTGTCCGAGGAATTGGTTGACAGTTTGGCATGCTATTTCGGTACAGACTATCGATGGCAACCCTTGTCGAATGTCATTGATGTTGACTTCTTTCACTATCAGAAGCGGATTCCCAAGGAGGGACGCCCGTTTCGTTTCTGCTGTCTGGCCAACTTCTGGCCGCTGAAGGGCTATGACGTGCTGATGCCCGCATTCCGCCAGCTGCGTGACTCGGGCGTTGATGCAGAGTTGCATATTGCCGGCAGGGGAACAGACTCGTCAGAATGCCTGTCCATGCTGTCTGATGGCATGGTGAGTCACGGCTTGCTCGACAAAGAGGCAGTCCGCTCTTTGTTGTATCAGTCTGATGCCTTGGTGCTGGCCAGTCGTAGTGAGGTGCAACCCCTGGTACTGTTAGAAGCCATGAGTACGGGTATTCCTGTTGTTGCTACGGAGTGTATTCCCCAAAGTCTGCGTATAGAGCAAGGCTGTACCATTGTTCCTGTAGACGATGTGCAGGCATTGTCCGAGGCTATGCGAACCGTTTCCATGTATGAATGCTTTGACGGCAGGGCGGTTTCTGAAAAGGTCCGGCAGATGGCTTCGCCCGAAGTCATTGGTCAGAAACTCGTTGCACTGTTCAACGACATACTCGCTTCACGCTGACCACCACCAGACGCACCATCAGCCCAATTTTCCAAAGCCATTCATGGCTCATCACGAAAAAGAGAATCTGGTTTTTCACCGTTCTCTTCACGTTCCAATCTGCTTCACAAGCCAGCGTCTCCTGATAGAGTCGTGGCTGGTGTGCACGGAAGGCATGCATGCCAAGGGCAAAGATGCGTTCCTGATAGAAGTCACCGATGTCGATATGGTGTTTCGAGGACAGGTCATGAATCAGCTCCGTATTCTTTCTCACAAACCAGAACTGCTTGGCATCGTCGGCAGAGTATGATATGGTTTCGCGACCGATGCTGTAGTTGAGCGTGATGTCAGGCAAATAGGCAATTTCACCATGCAAGGCCATCGTGAAGGCTATCTGCATATCCTCGCTGCATCGTGATTTGCCTCTGAATAGAGCCGTGTCTTCCTCGTAGGCCTGACGGAACACCTCGTTGCGGTAGAGTGCCGTGCAGAGGTGGAAAACGCTCATGTTGTATTGCGTGATGATGTCTTTCAGCAGTTCGCGGCCTGGTGTGATGGGCTTGTGGTGTCGCTGCTGGCTGGGGGTGGTATCCTTGGTGCGTTCGTCGTAGTATTGCCAGTTGGTGATGACCATCGTCACTTCAGGGTGCCGTTCCATGACACAGACTTCCTTCTCTAACTTCTGTGCGTCGGTCCAGAAGTCGTCACCCGCACAGTCGGCAATATACTCGCCCTGACAGGTCAGCAGACAATCGAAGTAGTTGTCGATGAGTCCCTTGTTCTGCTCGTTGCAGATGAGTCGTATCTTGTCGGGATGCCGCTGTGCATACTGTTGGCAGATAGTCCGTGTGCCGTCGGTCGAGCAGTCTTCGCCGATGACAATCTCGTAGGGTACATGGCACTGCTGACGAAGGATGGCGTCGAGTGTCCGTCCGATGGTCTGTTCCTGGTTGTAGGTACAGACGACAACCGATATCATGCCCTTTATCATCGTTCGCGTTTCAGCAGTGGTAGTGTCCGCAGTAGCATCAGGCGTCCAAAGGCTGTCGACGACATGCGGCGGAACCATACATATTTATTGGAGTAGTTCTTGTCGGGTAGCGGAAACAGTCCCTGCTGGCGCAGCTGTTCCACGCACTCCTCCAGTTTGCTCCGGCTGTGTGTGAGCACGATGGTGTTGTAGAGGTAGTCCATTGAAAGCTGTGCCACGCGGCGCTGCATGGCTTGGCGGTCACCATAGGGTAGCGTGTCGGCAACCTGCTGCAGGTGCATGATAACCTTCATCGTGTCGTCTAACCGGCGGTCGGTGCTGGCACTGTCCTGCTGGTGGACGGCTGACGTGCTGCGCTCCCGGTAGTAGTAGGCCTTGGCGTGGGAGGGGTAAACCTGCTCGGCCCTGATGATGAGCTGGGCCGTGAAGTCCTCGTCCTCGCCATAATGGATGCCGGGCTGGAAGCGTAACTGTCCCAGCACGGAGCGATGGAACAGACAGCAGCAGATGGCTCCATGTAGGTTGCTGGTGCGCATCAGGTCGGCACCGCTCACAGCCTGTATGGTTTCCGCTCCTGTTGCTGTTTCTTTGTCGTGGGTGAAGTCGAACATCACGACCTCGGCGTCGGGATGCTGGCGGATGATGCCGAGGCATTGTGCGTAGGCATCCTGGAGCAGGCAGTCGTCGCCATCGACAAACTGGATGTAATCGCCCTGCGCCATGTTCAGCGCCGTATTGCGCGCCACGCTGACGCCGCCGTGCTTCTGCCGCACGTAGACGATGCTGTCGCCATAGTGTAGCAGCCCGTTCATGGGACTGGTGTCGGAGCCGTCGTCGATGACGATGATTTCCCGTTCGTCGGCCTGCAGTGGCAGCGCAAGAATGCTGTCGATGCATTCGCACAGCATCGGCACGGGCAGTTGGTAGTAAGTGATGATAAAGCTTACCAGTGGTCTTTTTCTTTCCATATTCTGTACAAAGGTACGAATAAGTGAGCAAAAAACCAAAACTTTTTGGATATTCACCATAAAATTAGTACTTTTGCACCCGTTTTCATAGATTGTCCATGCAAGAGAAGCGTAATGACGACTACGGACATGTGTTGAAATACACCAGTCTGTTTGGTGGCGTGCAAGGTCTGATTATCCTGATCGGCCTGGTGCGCAATAAGTTCATGGCCGTACTGCTGGGTGCTGGTGGTATGGGTCTGAATGCCCTGCTGGTGTCTGTCCAGAATTTCTCGCAGCAGATTACAGGACTGGGTATCTCCTTCGGTGCCGTACCCCGTCTGTCGGAGTTCTACGAGCAGCAGCGCCTCTTGGACTACCACATCCGCGTCATCCGTCTCTGGAGCCTGATAGCCGCAGTGTTAGGCTTTGTGTTCTGTGTACTGGTCAGTCCGCTGATGAACGAGGCCTCGTTCACGTGGGGTAACCACACCCAGCACTATGCCATGCTGGGCCTTTCGGTGGCCATGATTGCCGTGACCAGCGGTGAGACCGCCATTCTGAAGGCTACCCGCCGACTGGGTTCGCTGGCGCGCATCCAGATTACGTCGGCCTTCTTTGGCTTGGTGGTATCGCTGCCTTTGTATTACTTCCTGGGCCATTCAGGCGTCGTACCTGTCATCGTGGCCATATCGTTAGGCACGATGGTGGTTACGCTGTACTACTCGTGGCGCTACTATCCACTGCGCCTTCAGCTGCGCCGTCAGATGATCTCCGACGGCAGCGACATGGTACGCTTAGGTATGGCCTTCGTGCTGGCAGCTGCAGCAGGCAGTGCCGCTGAGATGCTCATCCGCTTCTTCCTGAATGTGGAGGGTGGACTGGGCGACGTAGGCCTTTATAATGCCGGCTTTATGATAACCATCACCTATGCTGGCATGGTGTTCTCGGCTATGGATTCCGACTATTTCCCGCGCCTGTCAGCCGTGCGTCAGGATATTGCCAAGACCAACGAGACTGTCAACAAGCAGACCGAGGTGTCGTTGCTGTTGCTGGCACCTATGCTGGTGGCCCTCATCATGCTGCTGCCCATCCTGATTCCCCTGCTCTTCAGCCGCGAGTTCCTGTCCGTCGTGGGCATGGCGCAGGTGGCAGTGTTGGCTATGTACTTCAAGGTGCTGGCATTGCCTGTGGCCTACGTCACGCTGGCGCGCCGTGCATCGCTCATCTACCTGTTGCTCGAAGTGACCTACTTTGTCGTACTTGTCGCTGCCGTGGTGGCAGGCTATCGCTGGTGGGGACTATGGGGAACGGGACTGGCCATCGTCATTGCCCATGCCGTAGAGTTTCTGACGGTCAATGGCGTAGCCTATTGGCGTTTTGGCTTCCGCAGTACCATGCAGGTCTACCGCTATGCCCTGATACAGACCGTTATTGGCGTGGGTGCCTATTCGCTGACATTCTTCGCTGAAGGCTTGCACTACTGGATAGCAGAAGCCGCACTGACTTTCATCAGTACGGCTTACTCTATTGCTGTCCTACGTCAGAAGACCCACCTCTGGGAAGCCCTCCGCAGAAAATTCGTGAAATTTGTGTAATTAGAATCTGAAGTCCATTTCCACGTCTACCAGGTTGTAGTCGTGCTTGGCCAGACTGCGGTCGTTGATGCGGGCATACTCAAGGTGCATCTCCAGGTTCTTGGTGAAGTAGTAGTTTACACCTACCTCGTACGATGTCTTGGCGCTGCTCCACTCCTTGGTGCTGCGGTAGCACTGGTAGCGAGCCTTAGCGTGCAACTTCGACTTGATGACGGGCACGATGCCGAAGACATACCATCCGTCAGCCTTGTCACCCTTCGAGTAGTCTACCTCGCGCACATTGCTGGCGGCCTTTGCAGCACCCCAGCCCTGCGAGTGCAGATACTCAGTACGGAACATGTATTCGCCAGTGCTGTACTCGGCAGACAGAGCGTAGCGGTTCTTGGCCACGCTACCTTTTTCGCCAGTTTCCTTGTTCAGGAGCATGTCACCACGACTACCAGTCCATCCGAAGGCACCGATACGCAGGCCCTGGATAGGCATCACCCATACGCCGCCGATGATGTCCTTGCGGTTGTCCTTGTCGGTTTCGTTCACACCCTCACCGTTATATACACCTACCTGATAGTGGAACAGACGGCGTCCGTTGGCATTGGGGAACAGGTCACCGGAAATCTGCAAACCGATGTCGCGTCCACCAGAGGAGCGTTCACCCGTACGATCGCCAAAACCTGACAGGTTGTTGATGACGTCAGCATAACCGCGCCAGCCCTGTGTGATGGGGTGGGTGGGGTTCTCATAGGTGAAGGCACGCTTGAACTGTCCGGCACGCACCTTGAACTCTGGGAATTTACGCCATTCTGTGTAGAGGTCTACCAGCTGTACGGTAGGCTGGCCGGGACCTGTGGCGTTGGTGCCCTGAATCTGGGCGCGCCAGTCGAAGTCACCGATTTTTCCGTCCAGGATGAAACGGGCCAGACGCAGTTTGAACGTGTTCGAGTGGTTCCCTTCGGGATCCTGTCCTTGATACTGCAGCATGCCGTAGCCGCTGAACTTGAAGTTCTTTACCCAGGCAGGAACCTCGATGGTAGCCTTTTCTTTTTTCTCTTGTGCATTGGAAGCCAATGCGAAGCCCGTCACGAAGAGGGCCAGGATCATTAGTTTCTTCATAAAGCTTATCGTTTGGTTAGTAATACAACATTTTCTACATGGGGGGTATGGGGGAACATGTCCACCGGTTGCACGGCCACCACCTGATAGTCAGCGTCCAGGTCCTGCAGGTCGCGGGCCTGAGTAGCAGGATTGCACGAGACGTAGACGATGCGCTCGGGGGCAGCCCTGAGGATGGTCTTCACCACGTCGGGGTGCATACCGGCACGTGGTGGGTCGGTGATGATAACGTCGGGGCGTCGGTCAGGATGTCTTTCATGTCGCCGGCAAAGAACAGCGTATTGGTGATGCCGTTCAGTTCGCTGTTGATCTTGGCGTCCTCAATGGCCTCGGGGACGTACTCGATGCCAATCACCTTGCTGGCCTGTCGTGCCACGAAGTTGGCGATGGTACCTGTGCCGGTATAAAGGTCGTAGACCAGAGGTAAGGGGTGAGAGGTGAGAGGTGAGAGATTTTCAAATGCGAATTCTCTTGCGACGGAGTACAAGTGGTACGCCTGCTCGGTGTTGGTCTGGTAGAACGATTTCGGACCGACCTTGAAGCGGAGGTCTTCCATCAGCTCGAAGATGTGGTCCTTGCCCTTGAAGGTCAGAATGTCCTGGTCGCCGATGGTATCGTTGCATTTCTGGTTGTCCAGATACATCAACGACGTAATCTGCGGGAAGCGGTCACCGATGTGCTGCATCAGCGCCTTGGCCTGCGTGTCGTCCTGTGCCGAGGTCTCTGCCGTGGTGTGGTCGTAGTGGAACTGGAAAATCACAAGCCACTCGCCACTGGCGCTGTTGCGGATGATGACGTCGCGCAGCAGACCCACCTGTTGACGCAGGTCGAAGAATGTCAGTCCGTGCTCCAGAGCATAACGGTACACCTCGTTGCGCATCTCGTTGTGCAGGTCGTCCATCAGCCAGCATTTCTCGATGGGCAGTATCTTATCGAAGGCACCGGTGATGTGGAAGCCGATGGCGGGCGTGTCCTTCACCAACGTCTCGTCCTTCAGCTGTTCGCTGGTCAGCCACCGCTTGTTGGCACAGCCGAAGTCGAGCTTGTTGCGGTACTCCTGTGTTTTTACGCTGCCCAGGATAGGACGGAACTCCGGCAACTGCACTTTGCCGATGCGTGTCAGCTGGTCTTTCACTTGCTGCTGCTTCATCTGCAGCTGGGCTTCGTAGGGCAGTTGTTGCCACTTACACCCACCGCAGATGCCGAAGTGCTGGCAAAACGGCGTCACGCGTACCTTACTATATTGTTTATATCTGATGACCTCTGCCTCCATGTACGAATGTTTCTTGCGCTTGACCTGCAGGTCGACGATGTCGCCTGGCACGGCCCATGGCACAAAAACCACCATGTCGTCCACGCGGGCCAGTGACTTCCCCTCAGCGGCAAAGTCCGTTATGAGGATGTCCTCCAGCACGGGCAGCGGTTTTTTCTTTCTTGTCATGATGCTTCTGCGTATGATTCTTGATAATTCTTTGCAAAGATAATCATAAAAAATGAAATAACCAAAACTTTCTTTGCTTATCTCAAGGAAAATAAGTAACTTTGCACACCAAAATTGAGAATATCATGTATAGAACAAGAAATTGTGGCGAGCTTCGCCTCGCCGATGCCGGACAGCAGGTGACGCTGGCCGGTTGGGTACAACGGACGCGAAAGATGGGCGGCATGACGTTTGTCGACCTGCGTGACCGCTATGGATTGACACAGTTGGTGTTTGACGAATCGAAGGATGCCGCGCTCTGCGAACAGGCTAACAAGCTGGGCCGCGAATGGTGTATTCAGGTGGTGGGCACGGTCAGTGAGCGCCAGTCGAAAAATCCCAAGATGCCTACGGGCGATATCGAAATACTGGCTGCCCAGCTCAACGTGCTGAGCGAGAGCCAGACACCGCCGTTCACCATTGAGGACAATACCGATGGTGGCGATGACATTCGCATGAAGTACCGTTATCTGGACCTGCGCCGCTCGTGTGTCCGTAAAAATCTGGAGCTGCGCCACCGCATGACCATACTCATCCGCAACTTCCTCGACAACTTGGACTTTATCGAGGTCGAGACACCTATCCTTATCGGTTCTACGCCTGAGGGAGCCCGTGACTTCGTAGTCCCCTCGCGTATGAATCCTGGACAGTTCTATGCCTTGCCGCAGTCTCCGCAGACGCTCAAGCAGTTGCTGATGGTCTCAGGTTTTGACCGCTACTTCCAGATAGCCAAATGTTTCCGCGATGAAGACCTGCGTGCTGACCGCCAGCCGGAGTTCACTCAGATAGACTGCGAGATGTCGTTTGCCGATCAGGAGGATGTGCTGAACATCTTTGAAGATCTGGCCCGCCATCTGTTTAAAGAGGTCCGTGGCGTCGAGCTGCCACCCTTGGAGCGTATGACGTGGCACGAGGCCATGCGTCGCTTCGGCAGCGACAAACCCGACTTGCGTTTCGGCATGGAGTTTGTCGAGCTGATGGACGTGCTGAAGGGAACGGGTACGTTCCCCGTGTTCAATGAGGCTGAGTACATTGGTGGTATCGTGGTGCCTGGCTGTGCTGACTACACGCGTAAACAGCTCGACCAGTTGACCGATTTCGTCAAGCGTCCGCAAGTAGGCGCCAAGGGACTTGTTTATGTGAAGTATAATGCTGATGGAACCGTCAAGTCGAGCATCGACAAGTTCTATGCACCCGAGGTCTGGCAGCAGTTGAAGCAGAAGACCGGTGCCAACGATGGCGACCTGGTGCTCATCCTGAGCGGTGACAAGGCCAACAAGACGCGTACCCAACTGTGCACGTTGCGCTTAGAGATGGGTGACCGGCTGGGACTGCGCGACAAGAATGTCTTTAAGTGCCTGTGGATTGTCGACTTCCCGCTCTTTGAGTGGAGTGACGAGGAGCAGCGCCTCATGGCTACACACCATCCGTTTACGCTGCCCAATCCCGATGACATTCCCCTGCTTGATACAGACCCTGCTAAAGTCCGTGCCGTGGCCTACGACTTCGTTTGTAACGGCATTGAGGTCGGAGGAGGCTCTTTGCGTATCCATGACGGCAAACTGCAGGAAAAGATGTTCCAGATTTTGGGCTTCACGCCTGAGCGTGCTATGGCCCAGTTCGGTTTCCTCATCAACGCCTTCAAGTATGGTGCACCTCCTCATGCCGGTCTCGCCTTCGGTCTCGATCGCTTCGTCAGCATCATGGCAGGCCTCGATAGCATCCGCGACTGTATCGCCTTCCCGAAGAACAATAGTGGACGCGACGTCATGCTTGACGCCCCTGGTGAACTCGACCCTAAACAGCTGGAAGAATTGCAGTTAAAAGTCGATTTGCAGGCCGACGCAGTTGATGTAAGTCAAGAATAAGCAGAAAAATGGTAAAAATCAGCTGTTTGCGGTAACAGGAAATCCAAAAAATGCTTAATTTTGCAGCGTCAAAATAAAAAACAGAAGGAATTTATCCATTCAATAGTGTATTAATAAAAAAACTATGGCAGAAAAGAAAACTACAAAGAAGGCTGCTGCAGTAAAGGCAGAAGAGCCCAAGAAGGCAACCGTGAAGAAGGCCGCTGCTCCCAAGGCAGAGAAGAAGGCTGTTGTTGCCCTGAACGCTGAGAACGCTGGTTTCAAGGCTGGTGATGTTTATCAGGCTCTCGCAGCCGCTGAGAAGGCTCTGAGCGTCAAGGAGATTGCCAAGGCTGCTAAGATTAGCGAGGAGGAGACTCTGCTGGGTCTGGGCTGGCTTTTCAAGGAGGGTAAGCTCAACGCTGATGACGAGAAAGTCACACTTGCTTAATCTACTTTAGAAAGCATAAAAGGGCTGGAAGCTTCAATAAGGCTTACCAGCCTTTTTTCATCCCATGGGTTACGAACAGCAGATTCTGAAGGTGCTCACCGAGGTTGGTGAACGGGGTGTAAGCGTGCCTACGAGGAAATTCGTACTTATGTCCAGCAGTACCTGCTACGCAACAGCAAGTCACCGCAGTCGCTCATTGAACATACTGGTCGTCGCGGTTACTACCGCCTTAACACCACTGGTTCTGCCGATGCCCAGCAGTTGATGCTCCAGTTCCTCGACGCTACGTCGGAAGAAAAAGAAGAGGAGAAGCCCCCTGTGCAAGACCTCTCCCTCGACCTCTTCGCCTAATTATCTATTTTTTATTGTTACGCTTTTAAGTTTTTAATCACTCTTGCCGGTACGCCGCCTACTACCGAGTAAGGGGGAACGTCCTGCGTCACCACGGCACCCGCCGCCACTACGCTATGCTGTCCGATGGTCACCCCCGGGAGCACCACCGCGTTGGCACCTATCCACACGTCATCAGCTATCGTCACCGCCTTTGTCGCAACACCCTGTTCGTCAATACGTTTTGTAGTATCG
>CACXAG010000058.1 GCA_902765585.1 uncultured Prevotellaceae bacterium | reverse complement strand
CAGCGAGCCGATGATGGCGTTGCCGATGCCAATCCATGCCGACGAGAGGCCGTATTTCCATCCAAACTGTCCGGCATAGCCCACGAAGACCACTGCCGAGAAATAGCTGGTGCCGAAGGCAAATGCCGTCAGCCAGGGGCCAACCGAGCGTCCGCCCAGTACAAAACCATCGACGCTGCTGGCCTGCTTGCGGCTATACAGTCCCACGCCCAACATGACGATGAAGAATATAATGGTTAAAAGAACTTTGATAATCATTTTGTTGTTGTTATTATTTCGTTATGACGTTGTCACGTTATATCGTGATGTCGATTCATTTAAAATGCTACCTGTACTTGCGCCTGGATGCGGTTGTAGTCGTCACCGATCAGATGACCGCAGAAGCTATGTGTATATTGCACCTGCAGACGGCACTTGGGATAGAACCAGTATTGCAAACCGCCAACAAGATTAGTCTGCTGCCAGCCACTTTCTGATGTGTTACGGTCATAATAGTCGACCGATGCGATGGCGTCGATGCCTTTGCCTAAGGCTACCGATCCCGTAATATAAGCGCCGCGGCTACCAACGTCGCCGTCTTTGCCAGCCAGGAACTCGCTGCGCAGACAGACGCCGCCACTGGTCGACTTACGTCCCAGCTGGGTGGGAATCTTCGCTTCACCACCAAAGCTGACACGGTCTCGGCGGTAGTCGTCGCCTACCTGAATGTCGTTCCAGGCACAGGTGTTGATGGCATGGCCGCGGCCTTTCTGTCCAGAGGCTACGATGCGCCATTCCTTGCTGGGACGGTATTCTAACTTCAGGATGACGTCCTTGTCGGAATTGCCGTCAGCGGTATTGATACCTTGGCCGTTCATGACTGCCAGTTCGTAGTGGAAATGGTCGTTAAACAGGTCGCCTAACAGCATGACACCCTGATCACGTCCGTAGTTGGGGCCAAGCAGTGGCTCGTTGCCGTTCGCCAGGTACATAACAGACTGCGAGGTGATGTCAACAAGTTCGAGCATGGTGGGGGATAGCGGGCTCTCTAAAGAAAAGGGGTGCTGAAACTGTCCGATACGGATGCTCAGCGCATTGTCACGCGTCACACGGTAGTTGGTCCAGAACTCCAGTACACCTTTCGATAAGGCAAAGTTGTGCATGAACAGGAACGACCAGCGGTCGGTAATCCTGGCTTTGCCCCAGAAGATGGCACGCTTGAAATTGAATGAACTGTTGGTCTTGCCGCCTTTGTCGTTGTATTCGTAGCCACCTTGCATGTAGCCGTTGATGGTAATACGACTCTTCAGCTCTTTCATCCAGTCAATGCCTTGAGATTCTTTCTTTTCTTGTCCCATGGCCGCCGTGCTGCTGAAAATAGCCAGCAACACCGCGAGAGAAGCTCTTTTCAAATAATTCTTTTTGGTCATATTATTTAGTTTTAAAGTGTTGATGATACGGGATTGTTTGCAGCAAATATCTGCATGCGCTCGTCGAGTTGGGCGTACTGGTGATCTTCTATAAAAGAGGTACACACGCGCAAGCCTTCCTGATGCGACCCAGTGGTGATGAGGCAGATGGCCGATACACCGTAGTACATCAGTTCGCGGGCCAACTGACCACTCGTCATTCCCTTGTATCCGATGGTAAAGTAGAAGCCGTCGGCTACGGGCTGGTCGAGGTCTTTGTCGTAGACGATATGGAAACCGTGCTTGCAGAATATCTCCTTCAGTTTGTGGGCGCGGTCGCCATACACCTTCACCTCCTGACGGAAGTTGTACTCCCCATCGCAGGCCGCCTTCAGCATAGCCGCCATGGCATACTGTGCCGAATGGCTGGTGCCGCTGCTCAGGGCGTAGAGCATACGCGTGGAGAAAACCAGTCCGAAGGGCAGTCCCTCGTAGCGTGCACTCAGGTCGGGATAGTGGCGATGGAACAGCTTGTCGCTGATGCACGTCACACCGATGCGCTCGCCGGCATAGCTGAATGCCTTCGAACCGCTGATGAGCAGGATGTAGTTGTCGGTATAGTGAGCCACAGTGGGCTGGTAGGGAGCCTCAAAAGGTTTGCTCAGGTCTTGACGGAAGTCCATGGCGAAGTAGGCCAGGTCTTCCATGATGATAGTGTCATACTTCGTTGCCAACTGTCCGATGGTCTGCAGTTCACTATCTGTCAGACAAATCCATGCGGGGTTGTTAGGGTTAGAGTAGACGATGGCACAGATGCGTCCCGTCTTCAGGTAGCTTTCCAGTTTCGGACCAAGTTGTTCGCCGCGGAAGTCGTAGACGTCGAAGGTCTCATACTTTACGCCCTGCACCTGCAGTTGCATCTTCTGTACGGGGAAGCCTGGGTCGATGAACAGCACGGTGTCCTTCTGCTTGTCGGCCTGCGAACAGGTCAGGAAAGAGGCAAAGGTTCCCTGCATGCTGCCGCATACGGGCACGCAGCCTTCGGGGGCGATGTCCACATTGATGAATGCCTTGACAAAGCGCGAAGCCTGCTTCTTCAGTTCGGGGTAGCCCTGAATGTCGGGGTAAGAGTGGGCGATGCCGTCCTGTAGGGATTTAATCTGTGCGTCGACGCCTACCTGTGCGGCAGGCAGTCCGGGGATGCCCATCTCCATTTTGATGAACTCTACGCCACTCTCCTTCTCGGCCATGGCCGCTACCTGCTTCACTTCGCGGATGGTTGCCTTGGCAAAGTCCTGAATGCCTAACTGGGCAATCAGTCCGTCAACGATTTCTTTCTTAATAGGTGTATTCATTGCGGTAGCAAATTATTCACTTTTCACTATTCACTTTTCACTTCTGCGCCTCGCGGCCGATGGCAAGTGCCTTGATGTTCGCTTCCACAATGGCTTCGCCCTTTCGGCCGAAGACACGACGGATGGCATCTTCCAGTTTTCCGTATTCGATGCCGAGGGCCTTTTGGGCAGCACCCAGCAAGATGACGTTGGCCGAACGGGGAATACCAGCATCCTTGGCCTTCTGTTCGATGTCGAGTTTGATGACGTTGGGCTGTTTGTCGAGGTCGGCATTGATAACCTCCATGTCAGGGTAGTTGGGGATGTTGACAAAGGGCGTCGACGAAGTGATGATCCAGCCGTCCTTGGCCAGGAATGGCAGGTAGCGCAGGGCCTCCATCGGTTCCATGGAGATGATGACGTCTGCTCCGCCCTTGGCAATGAGGTCGCTGGCGATAGGTTTTGACGAGATGCGCAGGTTCGACTGCACGTCGCCACCACGTTGTGACATTCCGTGAACCTCAGCCTGCTTGATATACAGATTCTCATTCATGGCGGCCTCGCCAATAATCGTTGCAATAGAAAGGATGCCTTGTCCTCCTACGCCACACAATATAATATCGGTCTTCATGATTTACCTTTTTACTTTTTTACCTTTTTACTTCTTCTCAGCAGCCTTTTTCTGCTTCAGGTGACGCTGCAGTGTCTGCATGCACTCGCGGCGGGGGATGATGACGCTGGTGCCGTGGTAGTTGATTTCGTCACGGATGACCTGCGTAATCTCTGGCATGTTCTTGGGCAGGGGAACGACCACTTTCAGGTGTTCGTCGCTCAGACCCAGACCGCGGCAGATGGCCTCAAACTTATTCGTGCCGGCAGAGTCCTGTCCACCCGTCATGCCGGTGGTCAGGTTATCGGAGATGATGACGGTGATGTCGGCATTCTCGTTGATGGCGTCCAACAAGCCTGTCATACCCGAATGTGTAAAGGTAGAGTCGCCAATAATAGCCACGGCAGGCCACTGTCCGGCGTCGGAAGCACCCTTGGCCATCGTAATTGAGGCACCCATGTCGACGCACGAGTGGATGGCGCGGAAGGGCGGCAGGAAACCTAAGGTATAGCAGCCGATGTCACCGAAGACACGGGGATTGTCGTACTCCTTCAGCACCTCGTTCAGGGCAGCATAGACGTCGCGGTGACCGCAGCCCTGACAGAGTGCAGGCGGACGTGGAGCTACGTCGGCACAGGGGTCGAAGCATTGGCCTTCTTCCATACCCAGGGCTTTCTTGACAATATCAGGGTTCAGTTCGCCCGTGCGGGGCAGAGTGCCGTCCAGCTTGCCGTGGATGTTCTTCAGATCAGCCACACCGCGGACGGTATCTTCGATGAAGGGCTGACCCTCCTCGACAATGAGCACTTGCTGGCACTCGTCCATCAGGCGGCGCACCAGTTTCTTGGGCAGCGGATACTGCGAAATTTTCAGGATGGGGTAGGGACTGCCTCCGGGGAAGCACTCGTTGACGTAGTTGAAGCCGATGCCGCTGGCCAGAATGCCTAACGACTTGTCGTGTCCTTCTATATATATATTATAGGTGGAATTGGTAGCATCGTCTTCCAACTGTGCCTGTTGAGCCGTCACCACATCGTTGCGCTTGCGGGCATTGGCAGGCAGCAGCACCCAGTTGGCAGCAACGGCATTGTAGTTGAGTTCGTTTTGCTGACGTGCCACGTCAGCACATTCTACGACGGCACGGCTATGGGCCATGCGGGTTGTAACGCGCATCAGCACCGGCAACTTCTGCTGCTCGGAATACGCGAAGGCTGTCTCCATCATGTCGTAGGCCTCCTGTTGGTTGGAAGGCTCGAAGGTTGGAATCATGGCAAACTTACCATAGAAGCGCGAGTCCTGCTCGTCCTGACTGGAGTGCATGGAGGGGTCATCAGCCACTAAGACGATGACACCGCCGTTGACACCCGTCATGCCGCTGTTGACAAATGGGTCGGCGCAGACGTTCAGTCCTACGTGTTTCATACATACCAGTGCGCGCTTGCCCAT
Source organism: uncultured Prevotellaceae bacterium (assembly GCA_902765585.1). Taxonomy (GTDB): domain Bacteria; phylum Bacteroidota; class Bacteroidia; order Bacteroidales; family Bacteroidaceae; genus Prevotella. The sequence goes on along the minus strand of CACXAG010000058.1, from coordinate 12,024 downwards.
AAACGACATACCCAAGGCAGCTTCCATAGCTGTCTTCTCGTTGGTGCTCCAACGGCTGTGGATGCCACGCTCCTTGGCCAGTTGGTTGCCCTGAATAAACTCGGTAATCTCTGTCGACGGCGTGCCAGGATAGGCGTACACTCCACTCAGTCCTGCGTGGATGGCACCCAAAGCAATAGCCTCGTCGCCCAATAATAGTTTTTTAGCCATATATTGTCTTTTTGTTAGATTTTTAACTCTTTTGGCTTGCAAAAGTACGCTTTTTCGTTCAAACTGGCAAATATATGGAGATAAAAATTGGATTTTTGCTTACTTCTTCGTAACTTTGCAGCCGAAAAACAGCATAAATATGGATACAATCAAGAAACTATTTGCTCAAAAGCTAATGGACATCAAGGCCATTAAGTTGCAGCCCAACGAGCCTTTTACCTGGGCTTCGGGGTGGAAGTCTCCCATCTATACCGACAACCGCAAGACATTAGGCTTTGCCGATGTGCGCTCGTTTGTCAAGCTCGAACTCTGTCATGCTATTCAGCAGCATTTCCCTGAGGCTGAGGCTGTGGCAGGTGTTGCCACCGGAGCTATTGCCCAAGGTGCGTTGGTGGCCGACGAGTTAGGACTGCCCTACGCCTACGTGCGTCCGAAGCCGAAAGATCACGGCATGGGCAATCAGGTGGAAGGCGAACTGAAGAAGGGTGCGAAGGTCATCGTCGTCGAGGACCTCATCTCGACAGGCGGTTCCAGTCTGAAGGCCGTTGCAGCCCTGCGCGAATATGGTGTCGAGGTTATCGGCATGGTAGCATCGTTTACCTATGGTTTCCCGGTTGCCGAGGAGGCTTTCCGCGAGGCTGGCGTCAAGCTCGTCACTCTGAGCGACTACAATGCTGTGCTGGAGCAGGCTGCCGAGACAGGCTATATCTCTGAATCCGACAAGGCCGTCTTGGCTGAATGGCGTAAAGACCCCAGCGTTTGGGGAATTTAATTTATTTAGCAAGGACTACAGGACTTAAGGTCTTTTCTTCTCAAGAACAAAAATACTCTTGTAGTCCTGTTGTCCGTTGCATAATTTAAAAGGTACTATGACAAAGTTTGAAAGTAGCATCAAGCAGATAGCCTATCCTGTGGAGGATGTCTATCGCAATATCAGTGACCTCAGCAATCTGGAGCGTGTCCGCGACCGTATGCCTGAGGATAAGTTACAGGACTTCCAGTTTGACAGCGACTCCGTGCAGGTCAGCGTGTCTCCTGTAGGAACCATTAAGCTGCGCATCGTAGAGCGCGAGGAGAACAAGTGTGTCAAATTCGAGACAGAACAGTCGCCCATGCCTTTCAACCTGTGGATACAGGTGTTGCCCGTCACTGCTACGGAGAGCAAGATGAAGGTTACCGTCAAGGCTGACATTCCCTTCATGCTCAAGGGCATGGTCAGCGGTCCGTTGCAGGACGGTGTGGAGAAAATCGCCGACGCCCTGTCGCAAATTCCTTTTGTATAATTTCAGCAAGGACTACAGGACTAAGTGAGAAATGGTGAGTGATAAGTAAAGTCCTTAAGTCCTGTAGTCCTTGCAAAAAATGAAAGATATGGCAAACAAGCTTTGGGAGAAGAATTTCGAGGTGAATGCTGAGATTGAGCGGTTCACCGTGGGTCGTGATCGTGAGATGGATCTCTATCTGGCTAAGTACGACGTGTTGGGTTCAATGGCCCATATCACCATGCTGGAGTCGATAGGTCTGATTGGTCAGGATGAGTTGCCGCTGTTACTGGCAGAACTCAAGAACATCTATGCCGTGTGCGAGCGTGGTGATTTTGTCATCGAAGACGGCGTCGAGGATGTCCACTCACAGGTGGAGCTGATGCTGACGCGCAAGCTTGGTGATATGGGAAAGAAGATTCACTCCGGCCGCAGTCGCAACGACCAGGTACTGGTAGACCTGAAGCTCTTCACCCGCCACGAGCTGATGGAGGTGGCCGACAGTGTAAAAGTGCTCTTCGACGAACTCATCCAGAAGAGCGAGCAGTACAAGGACGTGCTCATGCCCGGCTACACTCACTTGCAGGTGGCTATGCCGTCGAGCTTCGGTCTGTGGTTTGGTGCCTACGCCGAGTCGCTGACCGACGATATGCTTTTCCTGCAGGCCGCCTATAAGATGACTAATCGCAATCCGTTAGGTTCTGCGGCAGGCTACGGCTCGTCGTTCCCCTTGAATCGCCAGATGACCACTGACCTGCTGGGCTTCGACTCCATGGACTATAACGTCGTTTATGCCCAGATGGGGCGCGGCAAGACGGAGCGCAATGTTGGTTTTGCCATTGCCACCATCGCCGGCACGCTGGCCAAGATGGCTTTCGATGCTTGTCTGTTCAACTCGCAGAACTTCTCGTTCGTGAAGCTGCCGAAGGAGTGTACCACGGGCAGCAGCATCATGCCGCACAAGAAGAACCCCGACGTCTTCGAACTCATCCGTGCCAAGTGTAATAAACTGCAGGCCCTGCCCCAGCAGGTGACGCTCATCATGAACAACCTGCCTGTGGGCTATTTCCGCGACCTGCAGATTATCAAGGAGGTGTTCCTGCCTGCTTTTGGCGAGCTGAAGGACTGTCTGCAGATGGCTGCCTATATCATTAATAAGATAGAGGTGCGCGACGACATCCTTGACAACCCCATGTACGACCCGATGTTCTCTGTGGAGACGGTGAATCGTCTCGCTGCAGAAGGACTACCCTTCCGAGATGCCTACAAACAAGTGGGCTTGGAGATTGAGGCTGGCACCTTCCGTCCCGACAAGGACATCCACCACACCCACGAAGGCAGCATCGGCAACCTTTGCAACGACCGCATCGCGGCGCTGATGGATAGCGTCCTCGAAGGTTTTGCCTTTGATAAAGTCCTCGACGCTGAAAAACGCCTGCTGCAATGAAAAGCGTATTTACTTGCCTGTCCCTCACCGCCTTCCTCCTGCTGTCATCCTGTACGGCGGAGGGCGAGTACAGCACGTGGCCGTGCCGCTTCGGCTATGACAACAGCCTGCATCTGGACCCCACGTTGTCCTCGGCCATGAGCCCAGACGTCCGTGGCGTGTTCTGCCGCATCTGGGAGTCGACGAATGGCGGGCGCTACCTGAACTTCCAGAGCAACCAAAGTTCCCAGGTGACATCGCAGATAGAGAGCGACATGGAGCGCATGGCTGGTTTCGTGCTGGGTCTCAACAACGGCATCATTGTGGGTTTCCAAACCTACAACACCCAGCCTTACGGCGGTTTTGTGGCCTACGATGTGCAGTGTCCCAACTGTGTCCGCCGCGAGAACAATACCCTGAACCCCAAGTTTCCCGTCACGATGAGTACCAGCGGCATTGCCACCTGTGGAAAATGCCAGAAACAGTATGACCTCAACAACGGCGGTGTCATCCAGAATGGCGAGAAAGACGACGTCGGGTTGCAGAAGTACCTGGCCACCACGACGGGTCCTTTCGGCTACGTTTCCGTGGGCACCAAGCGATAAGAAGATATATATTTTAAAACATACAACGATGAAAAAGGTTCTATTAATGGTTGTAGCCGCCATGATGGCAGCAGTGAATGTAAGTGCTCAGTGTGAGGATTTGAAGAACGAGTTAAGCCTGTCATACGGTTTCGGTAGCCTATCCCAATTAGGCGACGGCCTCGGAGAAGGTCTGATCATGATTTTCTCTAACACCGAGAATGACGACAGTTTTATCCTGGGTCCGATTTCAGCAGAGTATTTCTGCCACCTCAACAATCCCAGACTGGCCATCGGCGGCATCCTATCGTATTCGAAGTGGGACAGCGACATTGTGAAGAGAAGTGGCAATCATGAGAAGGTAGGCGAGCGCAAGCGTGATTACTTCTCGGTCATGCCAGCTCTCAAATGGTACTGGAGCAACAAGAACAGTTTTGGTTTCTATTCGAAAGCCGCTGCCGGTGTTGCTTTCCTGAGCAGCACGGAGAACGACTTCGACACCAGTAAGTCATATGACGATAGCGGCACTTATTTTATGTTCCAGCTCTCACTCATCGGTTTAGAGTTTGGTAAGCAGTTCCGTGGCTTTGCCGAACTTGGTGTCGGTCATCAGGGCTTTGCCGTCGCTGGTCTGCGCTACAAGTTCTAACCCTCGTTTATCAAAAAAAAGAAAAGAAAAACGGAATTTTCTTTTGTTTTTTGCTGGCTTATTCGTACCTTTGCAGCCGATTTACGCTGATAAGTCTGCTGCCGCGATGGTGGAATGGTAGACACGAGGGACTTAAAATCCCTTGGCCATAGCGGCTGTGCGGGTTCGAGTCCCGCTCGCGGCACGAAAGAGTCCTCCCCCTCAAGGAGGGCTCTTTTTTGCAAATAAAACATAAAAAACGGGCAAAAGTGTCGGTGGTACGGATTAAGATGACTACCTTTGCAGGATATTTGAAACATTATTAAATTAAATAGAACAAACAATTATGAAGACAAAAGGATTGATTCAGGCAGCAGCCGTTGTGTTGCTGATGACATCATGCTCAGGCAAGCTGGGCGAACTCTCGAGTAATTATTTCAAGGTAAACCCCAATCCGCTGGAGACGGAAGCCGGACAGGTAACAGCCACCATCAATGGCACGTTCCCTGAGAAGTATATGAACAAGAAGGCCGTCGTGACGGTGGTGCCCGAGTTGCGCTACAACAAGGACGGTATCCTGAAGGCCGTCAAGGGTCAGTCAGCTACGTTCCAGGGTGAGAAGGTGATGGGCAACGACCAGCGCATCTCCTATCTGCTGGGTGGTCGCTACACGATGAAGACCACTTTCCCCTACGAGGATGCCATGCAGAAGAGCGAGCTCTACCTGACCTTCGACGCCAAGATTGGCAAGAAGGTTGTTACTGTACCCGCTGTTAAGGTTGCCGATGGCATCATTGCCACCAGCGAACTCTATCGCAAGACGCTGCTGCAGTCGGCTTGTTGCCAGGCTCAGGACGGTTTCCAGCGCATCGTAGCCCAGAAGCAGGAGGCTAATATCAAGTTCCTTATCCAGCAGGCTGAGCTGCGCAAGAGCGAGCTGAAGACCGGTTCGGTACAGGAGTTTGTCAGCCTGCTTCAGCGCATCAGTGCCGACCGTGAGGGCCTGAACCTCAACAATGTCGAGGTTTCTGCCTACGCTTCTCCCGATGGTGGTTACCAGCTCAACGAGAAGCTCGCCAACAAGCGTCAGCAGAATGCCGAGGGTTATGTGAAGCAGCAGATGAAGCAGGCTAACCTCACGGAGCCCGTCGAGGCTACCTACACCGCTCAGGACTGGGAAGGCTTCCAGCAGTTGGTGGCCGCTTCCAACATTCAGGACAAGGATGTCATCCTGCGCGTGCTGTCGTTGTATCAGGATCCCGAGGAGCGTGAGCAGCAGATTAAGAATATGAGCGAGGGCTTCCGCGAGCTGGCTGACGCCATCCTGCCCGAACTGCGCCGCGCCCGTCTGACCATCAACTACGAGACCGTTGGCCGCGACGACCAGCAGATCAAGGACCAGTTTAAGGCCGATGCCACCAAGCTGGACATCGAGGAGCTGCTCTATGCCGCTACGCTCACCGACGACGCTGCCGAGAAGGAGGATATCTACAAGCAGACGGCCGCTCTCTGGTCGAAAGATGCTCGTGCCTATAACAACCTTGCCCTGCTGGCTTGGAAGAAGGGCGACTTCGCCGAGGCTCAGAGCTACCTCACCAAGGCTCGCGCCATCAACCCCAGTCTGCCCGAAATCAACGCCAACCTTGGTATGCTGGCGCTGCAGCAGGGTGACCTCCGCAATGCCGAGGACTACATTGGCAAGGCTGCCAATGCCTACAACCTCGCCGAGGCTCTGGGTAACCTGCACCTCGCTCAGGGCAACTACGCCCTGGCAGCTCAGGACATGAAGGACGTCACCTCTAACAGTGCCGCTCTGGCCCAGCTCCTCACCAAGGACTATGCCAAGGCCGCCCAGACGCTGAAGGCCATCAAGAATGGCGACGCCATGACCTACTATCTGCAGGCTATCGTCTGCGCCCGTCAGGGTAATGAGGGTATGGCCGGCTATTTCCTGCGTCAGGCTGTTCAGAAGGATCCCTCGCTGGTGACCTACTCTAACAACGACCTCGAACTGCGCAACGTAGGAAAGTAATTTAAAAGTAAAACAGTAAAAAGGTAGAAAGTAAAAGAGGTAAAGAGGTAAAAAGGTAAAAAAGTGCCATGGCTATGACAGTGCTTGATACAATTAGACGCATGGTCAGAAGGGCTTTACCTTCTTACCTCTTTACCTCTTTACCTCTTTACCTTTTTACTTTTATATCCCTTTACCTCTTATGTTCCTGTGGCGTAGACAACGGCAAGTTCCGCATAGAAGGCCGTCTGCGCAACATGAACGTGGGTGAATTCTGGGTGTATAGCCCGGATGGCGGTTTTGACGGCATCGATACCATCCCTGTCCGTGAAGGCCGTTTCAGCTATGAGACGGAGCTGCGCAATCCCGCCACCTTCGTTGTCATCTTCCCTAACTACTCCGAGATTCCCGTCTTTGGCGAGTCGGGCAAGGGCGTCACTATTAAGGGCGACGCCTCGCACCTGAAGGAGATAGTGGTCAAGGGTACCGATGTCAACGAGGAGATGACCAAGCTGCGCATGACCATCAACCGCTCGATGCCGCCGGAGATTCCCGGTGTCGTCGAGTCTTTTATTCGCGAAAATCCGCAGTCTGTCATCAGCAACTACCTCGTCCAGCGCTATTTCATCTTCGATGCCAAGCCGAACTTCCAGAAGGCTTCCGAACTGCTGGCCCTCATGGTCAAGGAGCAGCCTGCCAACGCCCGCCTGGAGCAGATGCAGAAGCACCTCTCCAAGCTGCGCCACGGTCAGGTAGACAGTCGTCTGCCGTCATTCTCTGCCACGGATATCCACGGTAGGAAGGTGACGCAGGAGCAGCTCAAGAGCAAGCTCAACGTGGTGGCGGTATGGGCAACGTGGAGTTTCCAGAGTACCGACATGATGTTCCGCCTGCAGCGATTGAAGAAGGAGTATGGCAACCAGTTGGGGGTGGTGGCTGTCTGTCTGGACGCCCGTCCGCAGGACATCAGGCGCCGCATAGAGCGTGACTCCTTGAAGTGGCAGACGGTCTGCGACGGACGTATATGGGAGACGCCGCTGCTGTCGACGCTGGGACTGGAGGACGTCCCTGCCAACCTCGTGGTGAACGACCGTGGCATCATCATTGAGCGGAACCTGAAGGCACAGGACTTGGAAGACAAAATCAAACAAACACTGAAATAAGGTATGAAGAAGGCGTTGAAGTGGATCATCGGTATCCTTTGCACATTGGTAGTTCTCGTGGTGGGCGTGCTGGCGACGGCATTTTACGTGTTTCATACCGACTGGTTCCAGGACGAGCTGAAGGAGCGCGTGGTGGAGCAGCTGACTGAGAAGCTGGACACCAGGATTGAACTCGACCGTATCGGCATCGACCTGATGACCTTCGACGCCAAAATCCAGGGGCTGTCCGTTGAAGACCGCCAGCAGCGCAAGATGCTGCAGCTCGACCATCTGCAGGTCGACTTCAACGTGCTGAACTACCTTATGCACAAGGAAATCTACGTCCGCGAGGCCACCGTCCGCGGTCTGGAGGCCAATCTGCTGCAGGAGTCGCCCGACTCGGCGGCCAACTTCCAGTTTGTCATCGACGCCTTCAAGCGCGACAAGAAGCATAACGAGAAGGTGGACAGCCTGAAGCACAAGCCCAAGCTGACCTTCAAGGTGAAGAAGGTGACGCTGGAGTCCATCAAGGTGCGCTTCAACGACAAGCGAGCCCATTTGGGCCGGTTCGTCTACAAGAGTGGCGGCAACGGCCGCGACGTGGCTGAAATCAATGAGTTGCGCGCCCAGTGGGTCAGCAAGAGCAAGAAAGGCCCCGTGGACAACACCCTCCGTGTAAAGGTCATCGACATGCACGATACGAAGCAGGGCAAGAAGCTGACCATCGACAGCCTCTGCTTCACCACCGACAACCACAAGCAGCGCGTCAACGTGGGCAAGCCGAAGCACGGCGCCTTCGATGCCGGCCACCTGAACGTCGTGGCACAGATGTACCTCAACATAGAGCATCTGGAGAAGGACAGCTTCGTGGCTGTGGTCACCAATGGCCAGGCCATCGACCGCGGCTCCGGCCTCGACGTCCATAAGCTGAACCTCCGCGTGGCGGGCAACAAGCGCAGCCTGCACCTCAGCAACGTCACCGTGGCCCTGGCCAATACCGTGCTGAAGTTCGACGATGCCGACGTCCAGCTGCCCAGCAAGAAGGAGGGCCGCCGCCTGTCGTACAGCACGTCGATGATTACCGGCCGCACCCAGCTGCGCGACATCTCGAAGCCTTTCGCCCCCGTGCTGGCCAAGTTCACGCTGCCGCTGAACCTGCAGACCCGCATGAGCGGCGACGCCGACGGCATGCAGTTCCGCAGCGTCACCGTCTATACCGACGACAAGCAGCTGACGATACATGCCGGCGGCAGCATCAGCGGTCTGAAGGACAAGTACAAGCTGCACGTCCACTTCAACGTCAGCCGCATGACGGCCTTCGGCGGCAGCAAGGAGAAGATTATCAACCAGTTTACCGTCAAGAAGTTCATGATGAAGCAGCTCCACAACCTCGGCCGCATCGACTATACCGGCTACTTCGACGTGGTGTGGAAGCGCGAGACCTTTGTCGGTAAGCTGAACACAGCCGTGGGCGGCCTGAACTTCCAGTTCTCGCTGGACGAGAAGAACAAGTACCTCACCGGCACCGCCGTCACCGACTCCCTGGAGCTGGGCAAGGCCATGGACATGCCGGAGCTGGGCAAGGTAGCCGCCAAGGCCGACTTCATGTTCGACATCTCCAAGCCGCGTACCGCCCTGATGCGTAAGCGCCTGGGCGGCAAGCTGCCCATCGGCCGTGTGGACGCCCAGGTCAACGAGGCCTCCTACCGTTTCGTCAAGACCCACAATACCGAGGTCCACATCGAGAGCAACGGTGCCGTTGCCGAGGGCCGCGTCAACATGCGTGGCCGCTATATCGACGTCGTCTGCAGCTTCTCCTTCACCAATACCAACGACATGAAGAGCCCGGTCTGAAGTTCCACAAGGCCCACGACGAGGACAATCTTACCAAGGAGGAGCGTCGCGACCGCCGGAAGCTGTTGCGTGAGGAGCGCAAGGCCACCAGGGCCGAGCAGAAGGCTGCCAAGAAGGAGGCCAAGGCCATCATCAAGGAGCAGAAGGCTGCCGAGAAAGCCGCCCGCGATGCCGAGAAGGCCGCGGAGAAAGCCGCCAAGAAGGAGGCCAAGGCTGCTGAGAAGGCCGCCAAGAAGGAAGCCAAAGCCGCCGAAAAGGAGCGCAAGGCCGCCGAGAAAGCCGCCCGCAAAGCCGCCAAGAACCTCTAATTAAAATAAATGAGCGTGAACACGCGGGGGACAGACACCCTGAGTTCTTACTGGCGGGCGAAGATAGCAAAACGATGCTTCTTCGCCCGCATTTTGCATCTTTAACGGGGAAAAAGAAGAATAATTGAAAGAAAATGCTTAACTTTGCGCCGTAAAATTAAAAACAGATAATTTTATGGAACAGGCAATTGGACTGAATGCAGCACAGATGGACTTTCTCCAACTTCTGGCGCACATCAAGACCACGGAGGAACTGGAAGAACTAAGCCAGGTTGTAAGCGACTACTATGCCCGCAAGGCCGAAGAGGAAATGAACCACTTATGGGAGACTGGCCAGTGGAGCAAGGAGAAGGACGAGGAAGTGATGAGAACCCACCTGCGGACACCATACAAATATGCCAAGTAAGAAGATAGTCCTCGACACCAATTGCCTGCTTGTATCCATATCGAAGTACGGTGAGGCATATCCCGTGTGGCGCGGTTTTCTGGACGGGCGCTACACATTGTGTGTCTCAACCGAAATCCTTGAGGAATATGAGGAAATCATTGCCAGCATGACTACTCCGAACGTGGCCAGAAACGTAGTTGACGCTATACTGAAACGTAGGAATGTGGAGCGCATAGACCCTTACTACCATTGGAATCTCATTAATATATATAATAAAGGTAAAGGAACCAACCGGACTAAACGACGAATAGCAAGACGCAGAAACGATGACGAGACACGAAGGACATTTTTATTTGAAACGAATTTCCACTAATTAATCACGAATAATCACGAATTAATATAAATATATAAATTATGAAAAGAAAAATCTTAACCACAGCAATGACACGACGGGCGGCGATGATGCTGCTCATGACGATGCTCACGACGGCGACGGCGTGGGCCGGCGACTACACCGTCACTTATAGTGTGGTGTTCGGTTCAAACAGCATCACTCTCAAAAATGGGAACAACAGTGCTTTTATTGCCAATTCGGGTAACGTCTGGCAGGGAGGCACCGGCGTCTGCGTGAACGACGATTACGACATCACCTTCACGCCCTCCAGTAACCTCAATAAGACCACCGACCAAATAACCAGTGCCACTGTCTTCTCTATGTCCAGCGGCAACTCCTTCACCGCCAGGGTGGCAAGCAACAACAGCTACTACATCAAGCAGGTGCGGCTGATAAACGTCAGCATCCCTACGGCCACCGTCACTGCCTCGGCACCCAACAGCAAAGAGATCACGGTGTCAGCGTCGGGCAGCATCCTGTTCAGCACCATTGAGGTGACGCTCACCGATGACTTCTACGGTACCATCACGGCGTATGACGACATGACCATCGGCACTGCCGCCTCGCTCACCGATGGCGGCACCAACTACTACAAGAGCGGTACCACCATCACCATGAACGCGCCGGCCAACTACATCGTCGACGAGGCTAAGGGCGTCAGCAACGCCATCATCGCCGCCGACAAGCGCAGCTACACGTTCGCGATGCCCAGGCAGAACGTCAGTGTGGGTGCCACGACTAGCGAGGTACACACCATCAGCTGTCCCAGCGGCCTCACCGTCACCACCAACCCCTACTTCACCTACAACTCAACGAAATACTATAAGAAAGGTGTGACCTACACCCTGACCGCCGACGCCGACAAGGCCATCCTGAGCCTCACCGCCTCGGGAGCCTCCGGCAGCAGCGTGGCCAGCGACAAGCGCACCGCCACCGTCACCATGGGCAGCAGCAACGTCACCGTGACGGCCACGTTCCAGACCATCAGCGGCACGTGCGGCACCAGCGCCACATGGAGCCTCGCCCAGGACGGCAGCGGCAATTACACGCAGCTTACCATCAGCGGCACGGGCGAGATGACGAACTATCAGAACGACGGCGCCAGCATCTGGCACACTACCGCGCCGTGGGGCTACGGCCTGACGAGCGTCACCATCGGCAATGGCGTGACCAAAATCGGCAACTACGCCTTCTGCGGCTGTCAGCAGCTGGCCACCGCCACCATCGGCACCAGCGTCACCACCATCGGCGAATTCGCCTTCAACCACTGCGACGCTATGACCCAGATTACCCTGCCCGCCAGCGTGAGCAGCATCGGCGAGCAATGTTTCAGAAACAGTACGGACCTACAGCGCGTCGACATCCAGCGCACCGACGGCGACCTCATCACCCTTGGCAGCAAGGTCTTTAACGGCTGCAATGCCCTCCAGTATATCGTTGCCCCCACGCCGGCGCTCGCCGTTCAGTATAAGGAAGCAACGAACTGGAGTGACTCTAAGGATAAGATGGGCGCTGAGTTCGGTGGTTTTGTCTTCTACGCCACCAACGAGGGAGGCTCCGCCGCCTACGCCATCGCTACCGCCGACGACCTGCGCAACCTCGCTGCAGCCGTCAACGCCGGAAACGACGGCAGCGGCAAGACCTTCCTGCAGACGGCACCCATCGACCTCAAGAGCGGAGGTAACTTCCCGACCATAGGCGACGGCAATGGCCCCGGCGAATATTTCAGTGGCACTTACGACGGCGGCGGCAATACCATCAGCGGCCTCACCGTCAACATCAGCAGCCAATATGCCGGTCTCTTCGGGGAAGTCTAT
>CACXAG010000057.1 GCA_902765585.1 uncultured Prevotellaceae bacterium | reverse complement strand
TGGATAGATGTGGATGTGATATCGGGCAACAGAGACAATAAAATAGTACGCGGTGTTACGCCCTTTACCACCGACCGTGTCCGCTTGCAGATGATTCAGGGTGAGCAGAGCGGCTATACCACCCGTATCTATGAGTTTGGGGTTTATGGCAAACCACGGACAGTCACTGCCATTCAGCAACCGACAACTGTAGCACCTACATCGGCCATTCGCCTGTTGGGTAACTCGCCTAATCCCTGCCATGGTAGTACGCAGATTCGCTGTCAAGTGCCAGCTGGCATCCAGCGCGTTGCACTCAATATCCTGTCTTACGACGGGCGCATTGTCTGCCGTGAGGATTATCAGGTCAGCGAGGGCGATCAGACGCTCCTGTGGTCGGGCCATCTGCCCAACGGAATTTACCTCTATCGGCTGTCTACTGCCGACAATCGTCATTCGAACACACAGCGACTTATCTTTCATAAATAATTATCATTACTAAAATTTAAGTATTATGCGTAAATCATTACTTAGACTGAAACAGTCATTCGTATTTGCTTTCGCAATGCTGGCAGCCATGGGTGCTTCAGCACAGACTCAGATTACCGACGAGGCAGGTCTGAAGGCGATTGCTAATGATTTGGCAGGGTCGTACGTTCTGACGAACGATATTACCCTGAGTGAACAATGGACTCCCATCTCTACCTTCACTGGTACACTTGATGGTGCTGGACATGCCATCAAGGGACTTCGCATTGCCGGTGGCAGCCCGGCAGGTCTCTTTGGCGAGACGGATGGTGCTACGATTAAGAATCTTCGGGTTGTCGAGGCCAAGGTTGCGGGCTGGGGAAGCAGTGTGCGTGCCGGCATTATCGTAGGCTGGGCCAAGAACAACACGACCCTAGAAGCATGCTTCACATCAGGTGTTGTCGAGGGCAATGACCACGTGGGCGGCATCATAGGCCAGTTGGAAGGCACCATGAAGAACTGCCTTTCTACGGCAGCCTCCTTCAGTTCTGGCTGGCAAGCAGGCGGATTGGCCGGTGCGTGCGCCACAGCCACGTTCGAGAACAATGTATTCCTGGGACAGGTCTATTGTCAGGGCGACTGGGGTGGCGTAGGCGGCATCGTAGGTCTTGGTGAAGGCGGAACAGGTGTCACCATGAAGGGTAATGTGTCAGCTCCATTCGCATTAGGTATTGAGCGCAGCCAGAACAGCCACATGTTCGCCATGATTGGTATGCCTAATGGAGTAACCATTGAGATGACCGACTGCTATGCTTCAGACGCCATTAAGTATTATGAAGGTGCCATCCGAACCGGTGACCCAATAACAGATGAAACGATTATAGCAAACATCAAGGCTGGTAAATATGGCAACGGCGACCCGATAAACGTACAGGGCGAAGAAAAGTCTGATGCCGAACTGAAAAAGGCTGCTACCTACACTGCCATTGGCTTCGATGCTGCTGTTTGGGATCTCGCCGATGGTCGTTATCCTGTGTTGAAGGGCATGGAGGTGCCTTTCGACGGCGACTTTGTCTCGATGAATGATTTGCCCGATTTTTTCTTGGGTACCAAGGCTGATGTAGGCGGTCTTTTCTCCACGATGAACCGTGAGGTTTCTATCGTTTCCAGTAATCCCGCCGTTGTCACTGTCGAGGGTACTGTGCTGACCGGTGTTGCTGCCGGAACGGCTACAATTACCATCTCCACTACCGGAGATGCCTTTATCAAGGGCTTCACACGGAACATCGACGTTACTGTGACGTCAATGGATACCAACATTGCCACAGCCGAGGACCTGATGACCAAACTGGCTCAAAACCCCATCGGAGAGTTCAATATCACTGCCGACATTGATTTGGCAGACGTTAATTTCAAACCGCTACCCGAGTTCACCGGTATTCTGCATGGTAATGGCCACGTGATTCGCAACATGAACTACAACCAGCCCGGACAGGCCAGTGTTGGTCTCTTTGCCACCACTCGCGGTGCTATCATCGAAGACCTTGGCTTTGAAAATGCCAACATGGTGGGTAATGAAAATGTCGGCACGTTGGCCGGTCATTTCTACGGTGGCGAGGCCCGTCGTATCTTCGTGATGAACTCATACATCGAAGGTCGTGACCACGTTGGTTCTATTGTCGGTAACATGAGCAATAATAATGGCGAGCCCTCGCTCATCACCGACTGTATCTCAGATGCAGCTGTGAAAACCCGTGAGTTCCAGGTGGGCGGCCTTTGCGGTATTGCTACTGGCGGCACACTGCAGAATAGTCTCTTCTGCGGCACTGTAGACAACAATGGTTCGAGCAGCAACACGGGTATTATCTCACTGATAGACTCGGACGATGCAACGACCATTCAGAACTGTTTTTCGGGTGCTGCCCATATCAATGGCAAGCGGATTGTTCCGCGTATCGTCAACGGTAAGCGCAACTCAACAACGCTCAGCAACAATTACGTACTGAAATCAAGCCTTTACAGCGGTAACTATAGCACCGCTGTCGATGATAAGGATGGCGACCAGGGTGCTACTGTCAACGATGCTACTGCTCGCACAAAAGCTTTCTACAGCGAGACACTGGGGTGGGACTTCGACAACACCTGGTCTTTCCTGCCCGGTGCCGAAGGGCTGATGTTCCCCGTGCTGAAGGTGATGAAATCCCCGCTGAAGACCCGCATCATCGACGACGAGTTTAGCAGCGCACTGGTCTATCTGGTTGGAGATGAATACAAAGACCTGGGTAAAGTTCATGCCTCGTGGGGTCAGAAGATAGACTTCAAGATTACTGAGGGTGCCAACCTTGTTGACCAGGTAGAAAGCGACGAGACTGGCAGCACCCTTCTCTATTGTGCTGACGAGAATATGCAGTTCTTGGGTGCCGGTACGCTCACCATCCAGGCAAATATGCCAGCAGCCATTGCCAGCCTGTTCACTATCGAGGGAAGCAACACGCTGTCAGTTGATATCATCGACGGAAATGGTAATACCGAGGTGGCTACAGCGGACGAGTTTGTGAAGATTGGCAGCAATCCCACTGGCAAGTTTGTCCTCACTGCCGACATAGACATGGACGGTAAAGACTTCAATGGCTTCACTTCAGACTTCTCTGGTACGATTGACGGCCAAGGTCACAAGGTGAAGAACCTGAAGGTAGAGTTCAACGGCGACAACGAAAAGGGCGTGTTCTACAAGACTGTCGGTGCTACCATCAAGAATATTGCATTCGAGAATATGCAGGTGCTGGGTAACGGTACCAAGCGTATAGGTCTGGTTGGCAACGCTTCAGGAACGACCTTCGAGCAAGTTGCCGTCACAGGTAAGGTGAATGGCGATGACAATGTGGCTCTGTTGGCTGGCCATGCCGACAATGTTACTATCAAAAACTGTTATGTGTCGGGTGAAGTTGTTGCTGCGATGCAGGCTGGTGGTTTTATCGGACAGACGGAGGGCAAGGGGGCTTCCATCGAGAATTCCTACTTTAATGGAGATATTACTGTGACCGTCTATGGCTGGGCCGCCGGATTTATCGGACGAATCGAAGCTTCTGCCGCTACAACCATCAATTTGAAGAACTCCGTCTCAATAGGTAACGTACATAATGAGGGACGCGTTGCCCATCCTTTCATTGCTGTAAACGCCGCTGGTGCGGGTGCAGAGGAAGGAGCTGTCATCAACTATAGTGGCAATATCTTAAATACGGATGCTGAGATTGTCGGCAATCAGGAATGGCCTTGGGACAATCAGACGGCAGAAGGCGGTGAAGTGAACGACGAGGAAGGCTATGGTGCTACCGAACTGCAAGAGAAGACGCCGTATGTTCTTATTGGCTGGGACTTCGACAACGTGTGGACCTTCGACACAGAGAGTGGTTACCTCTATCCTGTCCTGAAGAGCATTGGAGTCGTCAATGACCAAATTTCAACAAGTATTCAGGGGGTACAAAGCGAGCAGAAAGCTGCCACAACAGGTATCTATGATTTGCAGGGACGACGCATGAACAGCCAGAACCAACTGCAGAAAGGACTCTATATCATCAACGGCCGTAAGTTTGTGCTGAAGTAAAGACTGAATATGCTCTGTTACAGCAAGCCGCCCGCTCTTATATGGGGCAGGCGGCCTGTTCTACCTATACCAGACTCATTGATAAAATATTTATAAATCTACAATGTTTATGTCAGTAAAGAATTTATATTGCTTACGACAGGGCGCCCTGCTACTCTTGGCAGCACTTTTTGCGTCCATTGCCGACGCTGCCGAGCCAATTAAGGTCTCTGGCCGTGTGCAGGACGTGAATGGTGATCCGCTTATCGGTGTTACAGTAAAAGTCAAGGGTTCGACGGGGGGCGGCATTACCGACATTGACGGCCAGTACACGCTGACTTGCGATAACGACAAGATACTGGTCTTTTCCTATGTCGGATTTAAGACAGAGGAACGTAAGGCCAATAAGACGTTGATAGACGTTATCCTTCATGAGGAATCCAACACTATCAACGAAGTTACCGTGACAGGCTACCAAACACGAAAGAAGATTTCGGTGCTTGGTGCACAAGCCACCCTTAAAATGGAGGATGTGAAGGCACCTGTTGGCAACATCAGTTCGGTGCTTGCCGGACGTGTGTCCGGTGTAGTGTCTGTTCAGCGTACTGGCGTGCCTGGCCAAGACGACTCAGACATCTGGATTCGCGGTATCTCTACACTTACCAATAAGAATGAAGGACCGCTGGTGCTTGTCGACGGTATTGAGCGTAGCTGGAGCAGCCTGTCTCCCGAGGACATCGAGTCTATCACTGTTCTGAAGGATGCCGCCTCGACTGCTGTCTATGGTGTGCGCGGTGGTAACGGTGTTATTATCATCACCACCAAGCCTGGTGAGGTCAGCAAGCCAAAGTTTTCGTTCGATGTCTATCAGGGCATTACGAACCTGACCAAGGTGCCCGACCTGGTTGATGGCGTTGAGTATATGAATGCCGTCAACGAGGCTTACACCACCAGTCAGGGACGCAACTACTACGGTCAGAACCAGATTATCAACACCAAGATTGCCAACAACATGGCACTCACTGATGCCGAACAGGCTTACAAGCAGGGCCTGATAGATGCCAATGGTGGCAAGTTGCCTGCTTCTATCAATCCTTATCTCTACCCTAACGTTGACTGGATGAAAGAACTGTACCATAAAAACGGTTGGAACCGTCGTGTCAACATGAACATCCGCGGTGGTGCTCCCAATGCCAACTACTATATCTCGCTCTCGTACTACACGGAGCGTGGTCTGACCAAGAGCGACAAGACGCAGGACTATAGTTCTGAGATTGACTACAACCGCTACAACTTCTTGACCAACATCAATCTGAAGGCCTCCAAGACAACCAATCTTGATGTAGGCGTGAGCGGCTGGCTGGCCAGTGGTAACTATCCCCATAATAATCTTGACGACATCTTTGCCAGAGCCATGAACACCAATCCTGTGCTCTATCCGGTACTCTATGCCGACGGCAGAATTCCAGGTCAGTCACCTCACAATACGGAGCTTGACTCGCCATGGGACTGGCTCACACGTCGTGGCTACAAGACACAGCACCAGACGCAAATCAATACTAACCTCAAACTGACTCAAGACCTGGGGTTCTGGAGTTGGAGCAAGGGCTTGACTGCTCGTGCTTTGGTAGCATTCGATTTCAAGGCTACACAGGATCTTCGATATGGTGTTCATGAGTCAAACTGGAAACCGACAGGTCGCCAGCAAGACGGTGTGTGGGTGGAAGATACCAGTCTCTATCCTCAGGCTGTAGATGCAGAGGGTAATCCAATCTGGGTTAAAGACGAGAATGGCATGGACACCGACATCCCTGTTCTCGACACTGATCCAAGCAAGATTATTCTCTCTGAGCAGTACAGGGGCAATACGTCAATGGGTGTCGGCTCCGACAAGTGGGTTTATCGCACCTTCTACTTAGAGGCTGCACTCGACTATAAGCGCACCTTTAACAAAGTTCACAACGTGACAGGACTGCTGCTGTTCAACGAACGCAGTTATCTGGATGCCAACGAGGGCGACCTGCTGAAGACATTGCCCTACAAACAGCAAAGTCTGTCGGCCCGTGTCACCTACGATTTCGCCAACCGTTACTTCGTGGAAGTGAATGCAGGCTATACCGGTTCTGAGAACTTTGAGCCGGGACATCGTTTCGGATTCTTCCCCGCAATGGCTATTGGCTGGGTTCCTTCGAATGAGAAGTGGTGGGAACCACTGTCTAAATACATCTCTTTCTTGAAGTTCCGCTATTCTAACGGTACCGTAGGTAACTCTTCGACCGACGGCCGCTTTACCTATTTTACGCAGATTGGTGGTGCCGGCGGCTATAACACCTATTGGGGCGGCAGCGGTCTGGGCTATAGTCGCTATGGTTACAAGCCTCAGTGGTCAAAGGTTCACAAGCAAGACTTGGGTATCGAAATTAATTTCTTCAACAACGACCTGACATTTGTTTTCGACCTGTTCAAAGAAAGACGCTCGCGTATCTTTGTCTCACGCGACAATGTGCCCTTGACGGCTGGCTTTGCCACCAATATACGGGCCAACGTAGGCGAGGTGGAAAACAAGGGAATGGAGGCATCGTTCGAGTATCACCACCAGTTTGGCAAGGACTTCTTTATGTCGATTCGTGGCAACATGTCGATGAACGACGACAAAATCATCAACAACGCACAGGCTACTCCTGCCTATCCGTGGCTTGAGCGCCGTGGCAGCAACGTGCTGGCCGAGTGGGGCTACGTGGCAGAAGGACTTTATACCAGCGAGCAGCAAATACAGGAGCGTGGCATCAGCCAGTTTGGCGAGACCTACCCTGGCGAGTTGGTTTCACCTGGCGACATTATGTACAAGGACATGAACGGCGATAATCACATTGACGAGTATGACATGGTGAAGATTAGCCGTGGCGACATACCCCGCATCTACTATGGCTTTGGTGGCGATTTCCGCTACAAGAATCTGGGTCTTGGCATCCTTTTCCAGGGCGTTGGTGATGCCGAGCGCATCCTGCGTGGCAACGGTATACGTCCCTTCACCTCTACATCAGGCGGTGGCACGCTCTACTCCAACATCAGTGACCGCTGGAGTGCCGACAATCCCGAGAATACCGACGTGTTCTATCCATTGTTGGCTTGGGGCGAGAACGATCCTCACAACATCAACAACTTCAAGACCAGTACATGGTGGAAGCGCGACGTGAGTTTCCTGCGTCTGAAGCAGTTCACGATCTCTTACTACTTCCCGAAGGCGTGGACACGTAACTCATTCCTGTCGGGCGGCCGCTTCTATATCATGGGCGAGAACGTGCTGACGTTCAGTAAGTTCAAACTATGGGATCCGGAAATCAATTCTGACAATGGTATCAAGTATCCTAACGTGCGAACATTCTCCGTCGGTGTCAACTTTAATTTCTAACATTCAAGGAAACATAATCATGATAAATACTATTAAGAAATATAGTTATGGGTTAATATTAGCCGGAGTGACGTTGCTTTCGCTTTCATCGTGCGATGATTATTTTGACGATGTACCCAACAATGCCACCACGCTTGACGATGTGTTCAGCAACCGTGACCAGACACTCAACTGGCTGACCAACGTCTACTCCTATATCCCCAACGAGCTGATGACGCGCTATCAAGGCGGCACCAGCAATGGTATGATGCAGCATGCCTCTATGTCGGGCTACCTGCCCTGGAGCGATTCGGGACAGGGCAAGCATAAGAACATCATCCAAGGCACCCTGTCGCCTTCAACAGGATGGTTGAACGATATGTACAGCAGTTTCTATCGTGCCATCCAGTATGCCAACATCTATCTGGCCCATGTCGATGAGTGCGCCCCCATGTCGGATGATGAGAAAGCCACGACTAAGGCCGAGTGTCGTGCCTTACGAGCCTATTACTATTTTTGTCTGGTAAAGCATTTTGGACCTGTACCAATTGTTGGTGATCGTATCTACGGGGTGGAAGATGGCCTTGGTGAGATGTCGCTGGAGCGCAATACTATTGACGAGTGCTTCGACTATATTCTCAGCGAGTTCGACTATGTTCTCAAAAGCGGTGACTTGTTCCATCAGTATGATGAGAATCATGCCTTCGTGCCCCAGTATCAAGGCAACTTCACGCAGGAGGCCGTCGAGGGGCTTCGCTCAGTGGTGCTGCTCTATAGAGCCAGTTATCTTTACAATGGCGACCCGTTCTATGTCGGCCTGGCCAATCACGATGGAAAGAAACTTTTTCCACAGAGCCGCGACGAGCAGAAATGGATTGATGCCCGCAATGCAGCCAAGGCACTTATCGACAACGGACAGTGGCGACTGGTCTATCGTGACAATGGTGGTAAGTTGGTGAACACGGTTGCCGAGTCGTGCCCCTACAACTCTGTGCTCAATGCCTGTGTGGGCAATGCTGACAACGAAGAGGCTATCGTGCGCCGCCAGTTCACAGATGGGTCGCTGGCTCGCGACCTCTATCCGCTCTTACCGCGTAACAACGGCGGCTCGCTGCCTGCCCCCTACGGTTCGGTGGACAACGGTGCCGGTGCCTACTCCGTACCTTTGGAGTTCGTCGACCTCTACTTCACCAACAAGGGCATGCGCATCCAAGACGACCCCGACTTCTATACCTATGACTACGACGATGACAGCCAGTACACCAACGACATGGTCTATACCACGCGCAACAAGTCGTCTTACCGTGACCCCATCTCGGGCTATAAATATCTCACTGTGCAGAGCGGACACCCCATCATGAAGCAGTTCTACGACCGTGAAGCCCGCTTCTATCTCGGCATCACCTTCGAGAACCGTCCCTTAGACACTGGCAACGGGAAGAACGCGCCTACGGAGATGTTCTACTCGGGAAACTCAGGTCCAAACTCGTCGGGTACGCACGACTTCCCCATCTTCGGCACCATCTGTCGCAAGGGCATTCAGTATAGCAGTACTCCCAGCGGCTGGGGCTTCGACATTCTGCTGCGCTTAGGCGAGGTCTACCTGAACTATGCTGAGGCTTGTGCCGAACTGGGCGATGTCGAAGAAGCCCTACGCTCTGTCAATCTCATCCGTGCCCGTGCCGGTGTGGCCGAATATAAGCTCAATGCCGGCGATGCCACTACTGGCGCGCGTGGCGAGAAGCGCATAGACGTACCTGGCGGCTACGACAAAGACAACGTGCTGAAAGTAGTCTACCGTGAGCGTATCATCGAGTTAGCCTTTGAGAATAAGTACTACTACGACGTGCGCCGCTGGGGTGTTGCCGACGGCAAGTGGCGCGGCGGTGCCGAACTGACCGACGGCTGGATCTACGCTCCCTACCACAAGGGAGGCGAAGGCGGCGACGTACACGGCTACAACATCAACAACGTGAACAATGCCACCAACCTGTCCTTCTACAAGCGCGTGTCTCCCCAGCATCGCATCTTCACAAAACGCATGACCCTGCTGCCCATCCCGCAGGAGGAAATTAACCGCAACCCCAACTGTGTACAGACCACGGGTTGGGAGAGTGCCGGCGACGATGCCAATAACGAATAACTCTGCATATATGACTATCAAGAAATTTATATCACTCAGCGTCTTGCTCCTGTCGTTGGTAGCCGTCCAGGCTGCCCCGACAGTGGGTAAGACCTACCGTATCGTCATCAGCTCGAAGTCGATGTTTGTCAAGGATGCCTCGTTAATTCCCAACGACGTGG
Organism: uncultured Prevotellaceae bacterium; assembly: GCA_902765585.1. Classification (GTDB taxonomy): domain Bacteria; phylum Bacteroidota; class Bacteroidia; order Bacteroidales; family Bacteroidaceae; genus Prevotella. Next base: position 4,428 of record CACXAG010000057.1, on the reverse strand, counting down.
TGCTTTGGTCAGAAACTAACGTTCCGGCTCAGCGTTGGACGCTGGAAACGGCCACCGACGGCAAGTATGCTTTCCGCAATGTCTACAGCGGCCTCTATCTGGCTGCCAAAAGCACACCGGCCTCTGGAGTTACTTTGGTTCAGATGCCTAGCTCGGTCAAACGCACAACGGGAGCCTGGAACATCAAGCCCGTTGAGGGACTCACCGACGTTTTCACCATCAGTGCAGGCGACAATGAGGGGCTGTGTATAGGCATTGACCAGGCGGCTGCCGACGGCAACCAACTGAAACTGGTCGAACCGGCGACTGTCGAGAAAGCCAACTATGTCTACTGTAGAATCATCGAAAGCGAGGTGCCCACGTCCTTCGATCCCGCTGTACGCGACGAGATGGTGCAGGGTTTCATCAACCAATATTATAAGGAGGCTACCGGGGGGCACATCCTCGGCGGAGGTGGATGGTGGGGTGATGCTGAGATGTTCGAGGTGATCCTTGATGCTTTCGAGACCACTGGCGATAAGATATATCAGACCTATTTCCGTGAGTTGTACAATAACTTCCTAATCCGCAACAATAGCGATTGGAGCTACAACGAGTTTAACGATGACATCACATGGATGGTTCTGGCTTGTATTCGTGCATATAAGTATTTTGGTGACGAGGAATATCTCAATGTGGCACGCTTCAATTTCGACAACATGTACCTGCGTGCTGCCAAGCAACCACATGGCACTCTCATCTGGAAGCAGACTCAGCCCAACCCTCTGAGCACTAATTCCTGTATCAATGGTCCTGCCATTGTCGCAGCTTGTTATCTGGGTGAGATGACGGGAGAGAATGAATACTACGACAAGGCACTGAGTATCTATGCTGGTCAGCGCCAGTTGCTCTTCGATGCTGAGACCGGACAGGTCTACGACAGTCGTGCCTGGAATGCCGATGGAAGTATTGCTAGCGAGGGATTCAACTCGTGGGCTTCCACCTACAATCAGGGAACCATGCTTGGTGCAGCCACCATGCTCTATAAGTACACGGGTGAAGAGCAGTATAAGCAGGATGCTGACGCTGTATACCACTATACCTACAATAAGATGACCAACAACAAGAAAATCATCTCTGTCTGTCAGACTATCGACGGCGACCTTTGTGGATTCAAGGGTATCCTGATGCGCTACGTTCGCCGTTATGCTGAGGATCTTGATCATCCCGAGGCTCTGCAGTGGATTGCCAAGAACGCATGGCATGCATATCAGAACCGCATGATGCAGGGGAAGCGCAGTGTCACCTGGTCTGCTTGGCTGACAAAGACTGCCCAAAACCTGTCCCGCCAGGAGAACGGCGACACAAAGAATGTTAGCAACGACCCCGTCGGTCAGGCAACAGCAGTATCGGCAGCCGTCAATGCTCACATCAATGGTCTGTATGCTAAAGATGCATCCCAGCAGATTGGTGTCGAGTTCTTTGACGAGATACAGTGGTTGCAGTTGGCTGATGAGTCTTCTGACGACGACACGCCAGAGACAACTGTCAGCAGCAGGGACGGAGCCTATATTGCTTTCAAGCATGTAGATTTCGGTTCCAACGCGGTAAGCAAGTTGCTACTGCGTGCCAAGGCAACTGCTCCTGATGCTAAGATTCAGGTCTATGTTGACGATATCTCGTCAGAGACGCTTGTTGCAGTATCAAAGGGGCCCTTGCCCACATCGTGGGACAATCTGGTGTTGGATGCTTCCAAGAGCCTTTCTGGTGTACATACTGTCTATATCGTGCTGACAGAGGGAGTGGCATTGCATAGTTTCTCAGCATATAGCACTCCAAGTGGTATTCATGCTTCCACTCTGCAGCCTCGGTCCGACAGCAATTATATATATAATCTTCAGGGGGTGCGCGTGAGCGCTCCCCTGAAGGGTATATACATTCAAAATGGTAAAAAATTTATAGTTAAGTAGAGATACTTTTATTCGGCTGCTGTGGGGCTGCTGTGTGCTTTCCTTGAGGCTCTGGGCTTTCCCATTTGCGCACTTTGTAAACATCGCGTACGAAATCACCAAATTTTCAAGCACTTATATTTCGTCAAACTTACGTTATAATTACAATGAAGCAATTATCATCCTTTTTCAAGAAAGCGCTTGTCTGCATGGCCGCCCTGTCGTTAACGGGAATGGCTCAGGCCGGCGGTGACGGCAAGACTTGGGTTGACTACGTTAATCCCTACATCGGCAACATCAGCCATCTCCTGGTACCCACGTTCCCCACGGTACAGCTGCCCAACAGTATGCTCCGCGTATATCCAGAGCGTGCCGATTTCACAGCAGACCGCATCAACGGCCTGCCGCTCATAGTCACCCACCATCGCGAGCGTTCGGCGTTCAACCTGTCGGTGTATTGTGGCGACATCGGCTCGCTTCGTGACAACGTGATTTCCTACACTTACGACAACGAACGCATAACGCCCTATTCCTACTCTGCTTATCTCGATGGTGCGGGCGTGCAGGTGGATTATTCGCTGTCGCACCAGTCGGGCATCTACCGTTTGCAGACCGCCTGTGAGGGCGTACCCGCCTATCTGCTGCTCAATTCGGGCGACGGAAGCCTCACCGTCAAGGACGGCAGCGTGAGCGGGTGGCAGCAGTTGGACGCAAAGACCCGTGTCTATCTCTATGCCGAGTTGCAGCAGAAGCCCTCTCAGGCATATATCCTCGCCGGAGGCAAGGCCGTGCGGGGTACGAAGGCCGAAGGCAAGAGTGCCTGCGTGGCGCTCGCCGTAAGCGGCGGCGACTTGCGCCTGCGCTACGGTGTGTCGTTCATCAGTACGGAGCAGGCGAGGAAAAACCTGCAGCGAGAGATAAAGACCTACGATGTCGAGACTGTGAAGGCTGAGGCCCGCAAGGTGTGGAACGAGGCGCTGGGACGCATCGAGTTGACTGGCGGATGCGACCGCGACAAGACTATCTTCTACACTTCCATGTACCGTTACTATGAGCGTCAGATCTGCATGAGCGAGGACGGACTGTATTACAGCGCATCAGATGGCAAAGCTCATAAGGACAACGGCTCGCCATACTATACCGACGACTGGATCTGGGACACCTACCGCGCCGCACATCCGCTACGCGTGCTGCTCGAGGCCGAGAAAGAGCGCGACATAATCCGCTCGTTCGTCACCATGGCGCAGCAGACCGACAGCCTCTGGCTGCCCACGTTCCCCGAGAGCACGGGCGACTCGCGCCGCATGAACTCCAACCACACCGTGGCTGTGGTGGCCGACGCTCTGAGCAAGGGCATCACCGATTTCGATGTGAATACGGCATACCGCGCCGCCCGTAACGTAATATACAACAAGTCGCTCGCCCCGTGGTCGGCCAACACTCCCGCCGGATGGCTCAACGCATTCTACGTAAAGCACGGCTACATACCAGCCCTGCGCCACGGCGAGAAGGAGTATCTGCCCGAAGTCAATCCAAACGAGAAACGTCAGCCCATCGCCGTGACGCTCGGCACGTCATACGACGAGTGGTGCCTCTCGCGCATAGCGGCATATCTCGGCAAGACTTCTGACAGCAGGTATTATGAGAACCGTTCGCTAAACTACCGCAACGTTTTCAACCCCGAGACGCGTTTCTTCCACCCCAAGGACTCTGCGGGCGAGTTCATCAAGCCCTTCGACTATATCTTCGACGGCGGTATGGGCGCACGCGACTTCTACGGCGAGAACAACGGATGGATTTACCGTTGGGATGTGCAGCACAACATTGCTGACCTAATACGTCTGCACGGCGGCGCAGAACAGTTCAACGCCGACCTCGACGAGATGTTCAACACGCCGCTGGGCCGCAGCAAGTTCGAGTTCTACGCCAAGCTGCCCGATCACACCGGCAACGTGGGCCAGTTCTCAATGGCTAACGAGCCGTCGCTCCATATACCTTATTTATATAACTACTCCGGCCGGCCGTGGATGACGCAGAAGCGCATCCGCACGCTGTTGAAAGAGTGGTTCCGCAACGACCTCATGGGCGTGCCGGGCGACGAGGACGGCGGCGGTATGTCGGCCTTCGTGGTGTTCTCCATGATAGGCATCTATCCCGTGACTCCTGGTCTGCCCGTATATAACATCGGTAGCCCGATGTTCCCCTCGGCAAAGATACACCTCAGTAACGGCAAGACGTTCGAGATAGTGGCTCAGGGCGCATCAGACGTGAACAAGTACATACAGAGCGCTGCGCTTAACGGCAAGCAGTGGGACAAACCGTGGCTCACACACGACGATCTCGTGAAGGGCGGCAGGCTCGTGCTCGTCATGGGCGACAAGGCCAACCGCAAGTGGGGGGCGCGTCCCGAGGATGCGCCGCCGTCAGGGGTAAAGTGAGTTCAGGCTTGTATCTGCAATTTATAGAATAAACTTTTTTGCGAAGATTTTCTCTGAAAGAG
>CACXAG010000056.1 GCA_902765585.1 uncultured Prevotellaceae bacterium | reverse complement strand
ATGTTGTAGTTGAAGAGCTTGGAGAGCTCGGCAGCGGCCTTGCCCGTGTTGGTGTTGCGCCAGGTGCGGAAGGGCACCAGGATTTCCTGCTTCTCGTTGAAGGCCATGTAGCCGTGCATCATGGCGCTGAAGCCGATGGCTGCCAGCGACTCTATCTCGCAGTCGTACTGCTTCTGCACGTCCTTGCGCAGCTCGGCGTAGCAGTCCTGCAGGCCATACCAGATGGCCTCGATGCTGTAGGTCCAGAGACCGTCCACCAGCTGGTTTTCCCACTCGTGCGAGCCCTGTGCGATGGGCTTGTTCTGCTCGTCAATGAGCACGGCCTTGATACGTGTGGAACCGAACTCGATTCCCAATATGGCTTTTCCAGCCTCAATTGTTTGCTTTGCGTTCATAATTATCAATTATTGAAATTACGCAAGTTGTTTTCGACCACGAATTTCACGAATTATACGAATTATTTTAACCATATTTTTATCGAATTTCACGAAACGAGCGCTGGTTATTCGTATAATTCGTTGTTAATAAATAGCTGTGCATAGAAAAATTTGTTTAATTCGTTAAATTCGTGGTCGTTATTATACATGCGAAAGTTAAGTTATCAATTACTTAAGTGCCTTATTCAACATGTAGTAGACCTCGTTGTTGCGGAGGGTCTGCTTGAAGTCGAAGGTGTTGGTCTGCTTGTTGATGCGGACGTACTCGATGCCCAGCATCTCGGCAAAGTCCTCCCAGTACTCCTCGGTGATGTCGTAGGAGAAGGCGCTGTGGTGCGTGCCACCGGCCAGAATCCAGGCTCCGGCACCAATCTCGAACGAGGGCTGCGGCACCCAGAGGGCGCTGGCCACGGGCAGGTTGGGCATGGGCTTGGGCTCGATGCACTCCACCTCCTGACTGATGAGGCGGAAGCGGTTGCCCAGGTCGACGACGGTAGCCTTGATGCCGCGGCCTACCTTCGACGTGAACACGAGGCGGGCAGTCTGCTGCTTGCGGATGCCGATGCCCAGGAAGTGAACCTCCAGCTTGGGCTTGTCGACGGCGATGAGCGGGCAGACCTCCAGCATGTGACTCTGCAGGCACGACGAGCGGTCGCCGGCGAAGTTGAGCGTGTAGTCCTCCAGGAACGAGCAGCCCGTGGGCATGCCCTGCTGGATGACCCACAGCGTGCGGTAGAGGCAAGCCGTCTTCCAGTCACCCTCGGCACCGAAGCCGATACCCTCGGCCATCAGGCGCTGCGAAGCCAGACCGGGAATCTGGTCGAAGCCGCAGAAGTCCTCCTGGTCGATGTTGGCGTCACCCAGGTCGTCGAAGTTGGTGGTGAAGGCGGTAGCGCCCTCGTCCTTCAGCACGCGGCGCAGGGCAATCTCGGCCTTGGCGGCGTTGCGCACCTTCTGCCAGTAGACCTCCTCGCCGCTCTCGTCAATCTTGATGGTGTACTGCTGCTTGTACTCCTCCACCAGGGCGTCCACCTCGGCGTCGGTCACCTGGCGCCAGTACTCCATGACGGAGCTGACAGGATAGTAGTCTACGTGGTAGCCCAGGCGCTGCTCGAACTCCACGCGGTCGCCATCCGTCACGGCCACGTTGTTCATGTTCATACCGAACATCAGGCAGCGCACGTTGTGGGCGTCCTTCACGCCGGCAGCCACGCGGGCCCAGACGGCAATCTGCTTCTGGGCAGCCTCGTCCTTCCAGTAGCCGCAGACCACCTTGCGGGCGACTCGCATACGGGTGCAGATGTGTCCGAACTCGATGTCGCCGTGGGCGCTCTGGTTCAGGTTCATGAAGTCCATGTCCATGGTCTCCCAGGGAATCTCGGCGTTATACTGCGTGTGGAAGTGAAGCAGGGGCTTCTGCAACTGCTGCAGACCCTTGATCCACATCTTGGCCGGCGAGAACGTGTGCATCCACGTGATGATGCCCACGCACTTCTCGTCGTTGTTGGCAGCCAGCATCACCTGCTCGACTTCCTTCGACGAGTTGGCCGTACCTTTATATACTATCTTCACGGGGATGTTACCGCTCTTGTTCAGGCCGTCTACCATCTCCTTGGAGTGTCCGTCAACGGCTACGACGGCATCACCACCATAGAGCAACTGCGCACCAGTCACCCACCAAACTTCTAAATTCTCAAATGCTTTCATACTACAAATATTTTTTTTGACAACGAATTAAAACGAATTACACGAATTGGACGAATGATTATTTATTTGGACGATTTGATATTCGTGAAATTCGATTAAATTAGAGTAATTCGTGTCATTCGTCTTAATTCGTTGTTTTATTAATTACTTAGTGTTTCTGTCCTTTCTGGCCGTAGTAGGCGTTGGGGCCGTGCTTACGACTAAAATGTTTTTCGACCAGCAGGGGATTCATCGTCGTCTCGGGGTTGAGCGTGAACGAGATGTAGGCCATCTTGGCCACCTGCTCGGCAACCACGGCGTGGTAGACAGCCTGGTCGGCGTCCTTGCCCCAGGCAAACGGACCGTGGTTCTTGACCAGGGCGGCAGGCGTATGCACGGGGTTGATGTTGCCGTCCAGGATGCGGTTCACCATCACCACGCCCGTGTTATACTCGTATTCGGCCATCTGGTCCTCCGTCATGTCGGCAGTGCAGGGAATGCCGTCGTGGAAGTAGTCGGCATGCGTCGTGCCGATGTTGGGGATGTCCTTACCCGTCTGGGCCCACGCAGTAGCGTAGGTAGAGTGGGTGTGTACGATGCCGCCAATCTCCGGGAAGGCCCTATATAATACAAGGTGTGTCGGTGTGTCGCTCGACGGGTTGAGGTCGCCCTCGACCACCTTGCCGGTCTCCAGGTCGACAACCACCATGTCGCTGGCTTTCATGACGTCGTATTCCACGCCAGAGGGTTTGATGACGACGAGGCCTTTCTCACGGTCGATGGCCGACACGTTGCCCCAGGTAAAGATCACAAGGTTGTGCTTGACAAGGTCCAGATTGGCCTTGAACACTTTCTGTTTCAGTTCTTCTAACATAATTCTAAATTATCAATTATCAATTTTCAATTATCCATTAAGCTTAAAGCTTGAAGTTCTTGTCTTCAGTAAATGCTTTCTTGTTGAAGCGGTAGAGGGCGGCGCCACGCTTCGACGTCTTCTTGTCGATGAGTTCCGTCTTCTCGATGTAGTCCATATCCTTGATGCGCTTGCGGAAGTTACGCTTGTCGAGTTCCTCGCCGTTCACGGCCTCGTAGAGCCGCTGCAGCTGGGTCAGCGTAAACAGGCTGGGCAGCAGTTCGAAGCCGACGGGCTCCGTCTTCATCTTCTGTCGCATCAGCTTGCGGGCACGGCGTACCATGTCGTTGTGGTCGGAATACATCTGGGGAATATTGTCCAGGTCCACCCATTCCACTCCATGTTGCTTGCGCAGCTCCTCGTCGTAGTCCTTGACATTGATGAGGGCATAGTAGGCGACGCTGACAACGCGCTCGCCGGGGTCACGGTCGATGTTTCCGAAAGCTCCCACCTGCCGCATAAAGACCTTACGCAGACCTGTGAGTTCGAACAGGGTGCGGTTGGCGGCTTCGTCCAGGCTCTCGTCGCCGCGGACGAAGCCTCCGTAGAGGCTCCATTCGCCGCGTCCGGGATCCATATTACGCTTGCCGATGAGTATCTTCAGCTTGTTGTCGGTAAAGCCGAAGATGATACAGTCAACGGACAGCAGTACTTTCTGGAATTCTGTATAAAACGTAGTCATGGTTGTCGTTTACCAGAAATAAGCATAGAATGCCACGGTGATGCCGAGGATGATAATGGTGTGGATGACATCCCACTTGGTCCAAGAGGCCTTGGTGGCGGCAATCTGCTCAGGCGTAGAGGTGCCGAATACGAGACCCTGGATCTTCTTCTCGTCGGGAGCTTCCGTGCAAAGAGAAACGATGACGACGATGAGACAGCAGACGACGAGCATGCAACCGCAGAAGTACAGCCAGTTGAAATCGAAGAACACCGTCTTGAACCAGCTGTCGGCAGCGTCGGGAGCGTTACTGTAGTACACCTTGGCACCCAGGCGGGTCAGACCGATGATGATACCGGAGAGCAGACCCCACATACCACCCTTTGCAGAGGCACGCTTCCAGGTGATACCCAGCAGGAAGGCCGAGGCAATACCAGGAGCCAGCACCGACTGAACGTCCTGCAGGTAGTTGTAGAGCACGTCGCCCACGGAACGCATAATGGGAATCCACAGGATACCCAGTATCACGATGACAACGGTAGCAATCTGACCGATGGTCACCAGCTTCTTCTCGGGAGTCTCGGGCTTCAGGCGCTTCCAGAAGTCAATCGTAAAGAGCATGGCCGAGCTGTTGAACAGCGATGCCAGCGACGACATCAGGGCAGCCAGGATACCGCAGACCACCAGACCCTTCACACCGGCGGGCAGAATCTTTGCCACGAGGGTGGGGAAGGCTGCGTCGGGAGTAGACAGCACGAACACTTCGCCGTTGGGCAGGGTAACACCCTTGGTGCTCATGGCATAGGCAATCATACCGGGGATGAGGAACAGGAACACGGGGCAGAGCTTCAGGTAAGCGCCGAAGATGGTACCACGGCGGCTCTCCTTCTCGTCCTTACCGGACAGCACACGCTGAACGATGAACTGGTCGGTACACCAGTACCAGAAACCGATGACAGCCGAACCTACCAAGGCACCCAGCCAGGGATACTGCGGGTCACGCAGGTCGCGCATCAGGTTGGTCATGTGGTCGCCATACTCGTTGACGGTCTGGATAGAGCACGTTGCCATCATCTCATCCCATCCGCCGAGGGCCCTCAGACCCAGCACGAGGATGATGAGCGAGCCTAATAATAATATAGGTGTCTGCAGCACGCTGGTGTAGAGCACGCTCTTCATACCACCGAAGATGGTGTAGAGAGCGGTGATGACAACCAGTCCGATAGCGGCAATCCAGAAGAAGTCGATGCCCCAGAGCTCCTTGATGCCAAATACCTGCTGGAACACGAGACCACCGGCATACACCGTTACGGCTACCTTGGTCAGCACATACGAGATGAGCGAGATGACACTCAGGATGGTGCGCGACTCCTTGTTGAAGCGGCGCTCCAGGAACTCGGGCATGGTGTAAACCATCGAGCGGGTGTAGAACGGTACGAATACCCAACCCAGAATCAGAATCATCCAGCCCTGAATCTCCCAGTGGGCCATTGCCATACCTGACGAAGCACCGGCACCTGCCAGTCCGATAAGGTGCTCTGAACCGATGTTCGAAGCAAAGATACTGGCACCGATAGCAATCCATGTTGCATCTTTACCACCGAGGAAATAGTCTGCCGAGTTGTCGTTCTTCTGTGAAACGACCCATAGTACAACGCCAATCAGCGCAAGGCAGAATACGCCAATGACAATCCAGTCTAATAATGCCATATTTTTAATTTAATGTTTAATGTTTAATCTTTAATCTTTCATTTTTCATCTTTCATGTTACTTGATGGAGAACTTGTAGGCAGCGTGGCTGTAGTAAGGCTTCTCGGGAGTCACCACAGGGCTTGCCCACTCGGGATGGTTGGGAGAGTCGGGGAACTTCTGGCTCTCTAAGCAGACGCTGACATGCTGCGGATACTTCTTACCCAGCTTGCGAACGATGTTTTCCTCTCCACCGACACCCTGGAAATTACCGCTATAGACCTGTACGCCAGGCTCATTGGTGAACATCTCCATGAAGATGCCGCTCTTAGGGCTGTACAGCGATGCGCAAACCTGCGTATCGTCGCCCTTGCCGTCCTTATAGGTGTTCAGACACCAGTTGTGGTCGTAGCCATGGGCATTCTTCGTCTGGCTGTACTCCGACTTGATGGAGTCGCCTACAGCGTGGGGCGTACGGAAGTCCATGGGGGTACCCTCTACAGGCAGAATCTTGCCCGTAGGCATATAGCTGAAGTCTGCCTCGGTGAAGTTGTCAGCATTGACATAGAGCACTTGGTCATAGGCCGGGTTCTCCAAATCACCGCTCAAATTATAGTAGTTGTGGTTAGTCTGGTTGATAATGGTTGGTTTGTCGGTAGTTGCCTCCCATACAATGTCGAGCACATTGTCGGCTGTCACCTTATAAGTAGTGGTAGCCACCACGTTGCCGGGGAATCCGTTTTCACCATCGGCAGCAGTAATCTGCAGTTTGATGAGTGAGTCGTTTGCCTCCACCACGTCATACACCTGGTTCATCCATCCCGTGGTGCCACCGCCATGCAGGCTGTGGATGCGGGTGTCACCCTCGTGGGGGTCGTTCTGCCTCAACTGATACTCCACACCGTCGAGCTTGAACTTACCATCGCAGATGCGGTTGGCATAGCGGCCTACGCTGGAACCGTAGTCGGTTGGAGAGTTCAGCGTGTCGGCATACTGGGCAATGTTGTCAAAGCCTAATACCACGTCCGTCGGCTTGCCATCCTTGTCGGGAACAACGAGTGAAACCACACGACCGCCGTAGTTGGTGATGCACACCTCCATGCCGTTGGCGTTTTTCAGCGTGTAGAGCTTGACAGGTTTCTCGTTAATCAAGGTGTCAAACTTGGCGGGGTTCAGACCCGATGCCGTGAGTGTCTGCTGTTCGTTAGACGAACATGCTGCCAACATGGCCGCAGCCGTGCCGGCAATAGCAAATAATGCCTTGAAATTTCTCATGTCTTTTGAATAGTTTTAAGTTTATACTACAAATTGGGTGTAAAATTACAACTTTATTTTGAAACTACCATAAAAAAACAAAGAAAAATGCTGTTTAAGGTGCATTTTATAAGTTTTAGGAAACTTTTTTAATATTATTTAGGCTTATAGGCGCACGCTATGAAGTGGAAATTGCGTACTTTTGCAGCTTGAAAACAAAGAAACAATAATTATCCGATAGAAATTATGGCAGAAGCTATTGACATCCGCGAACTGAATATGCGGATAGAACAACAGAGTGGATTCGTTACCAACCTCGTTACGGGTATGGATCGGGTCATCGTAGGACAGAAACATTTGGTAGACTCGTTATTGATAGGTCTGCTCAGTGATGGTAACATCCTCTTGGAGGGTGTCCCGGGACTGGCAAAGACATTGGCCATCAAGACACTGGCGCAGTTGATTGATGCAACTTACAGCCGCATTCAGTTTACGCCGGACCTGTTGCCTGCCGACGTGACGGGTACGATGATTTATTCGCAGAAGGACGAGCGCTTCCAGGTGAAGCGCGGTCCTGTGTTTGCCAACTTCGTGCTGGCCGATGAAATCAACCGTGCTCCCGCCAAGGTACAGAGCGCCTTGCTGGAAGCCATGCAGGAGAAGCAGGTGACTATTGGCAGCGAGACCTTCGACCTGCCGAACCCCTTCTTGGTGATGGCTACGCAGAACCCCATCGAGCAGGAAGGCACCTATCCGCTTCCTGAAGCCCAGATGGACCGTTTTATGCTGAAGGTTGTCATCGGCTATCCCACCATCGACGAGGAGAAGAAGATTATCCGTGAGAACATCCAGGGCGAGTTGCCCAAGGTGACACCCGTCACCACATCAGCTGAAATCATCAAGGCTCGTGAGGTGGTGCGGGAGGTCTACTTAGACGAGAAGATTGAGCAGTATATTGCCGACATCGTCTTTGCCACCCGCTATCCTGACCGCTATGGACTGAAGGAGATGAAGGATATGATTTCGTTTGGCGGCTCACCCCGTGCCTCCATCAACCTGGCCAAGGCTGCCCGCGCATACGCTTTCATCAAGCGTCGTGGCTATGTGGTGCCCGAGGACGTGCGTGCCATTGCTCACGACGTGCTACGTCACCGCATTGGCCTTACCTACGAGGCCGAGGCATCCAACATCACCAGCGAGGAGATTGTCTCTAAGATTATTAATAAGGTAGAAGTTCCTTGATGGAAACCTCTGAGATATTAAAGAAAGTACGGAAGATAGAGATCAAGGCACGCGGTCTGAGCTCGAATGTCTTCGCGGGGCAATACCATTCCGCCTTCAAGGGCAGGGGTATGGCCTTCAGCGAGGTGCGCGAATACCAGTATGGCGATGACGTGCGTGACATCGACTGGAATGTGACGGCACGTTTCCATCGTCCCTACGTCAAGGTCTTTGAGGAGGAGCGCGAACTGACCGTCATGCTGCTTATTGACGTCAGCGGTTCGCTCGACTTCGGCACGCAGCGCCAGATGAAGCGTGAGATGGTGACGGAGATAGCTGCCACCATCGCGTTCTCGGCCATTCAGAACAACGACAAAATCGGTGTGGCCTTCTTCTCCGACCGTATTGAAAAGTACATCCCGCCCAAGAAGGGACGTAAGCACATCCTCTACATCATCCGCGAGATGCTGGACTTCCAGCCGGAGTCGCGTCGTACAGACGTCAAGCAGGCCTTGGAGTTCCTGACCAGTGTGTCGAAGCGTCGCTGTACGGCCTTTGTACTCAGCGACTTCTACGACCGCCAGGACTTCCTGCAACCCTTGCAGATAGCCAATCGCAAGCACGACGTGGTAGCCCTGCAGGTGTATGACGTCCGTGCCCGTGAATTGCCGGATGTCGGCCTGATGCGTGTGGTGGATGCCGAGACGGGACACGAACAGTATATCGATACCAGCAGCCGCAGTCTGCGTCAGGCTCACGAGCGCTACTGGCGCCAGCGTCAGGACCAGTTGCGTGAGACCATGAACAAGAGCAATGTCGACCTGGTGTCTATCGCTACCAACGAGGACTATGTGAAAGCGTTGCTACTGCTGTTTAAACAACGAAGCTAATGAAGAGGACGGTAATACTTATAACGTTTGTAGTCAGTACGTTGCTGGCGATGGCGCAAGCAAGTGTTAAGGCAACTATCACACCTATTGAGATGATGATAGGCGAGCAGGCACAGGTGTTGCTGACCATTGATGGCGCTGCTGACGATGCCAAGATAGAATGGCCTAAGTTGGAACCACGAAAGATGCTGGTGCCGGGTGTGGAGATTATCAGCACTCAGCGTCCGGCAGCCAACAGTCTATTGGTGACGCTGACGTCGTTTGATGGCAACCTCTATCCGCTGCCACCGTTCAAGGTAAAGGTCAACGGCAAGGAGTTGCAGACCAATGAACTCGCCCTGAAGGTCGTGGAAGTCGAGGTGGACACTACGCAGATGAACAAGTTCTTCGGTCCCAAGGACGTGCAGGACAATCCCTTCCTCTGGAGCGAGTGGTCGTCGGCATTCTGGCTCAGCGTGCTGATGCTGTTGCTGATTGCTGCCGGATACTGGCTGTATCTGCGTCTGCGCGACAACAAACCCGTCATCGCCCATATTAAGATTGTTCGTCGCCTGTTGCCTCACCAGAAGGCTATGAAGGAGATTGAGCAAATCAAGGCCGACAAGATGGTGTCGTCAGAAAACCAGAAGGAGTACTACACCAAACTGACCGATACGCTGCGTAAGTATATTGAGGAGCGCTATGGCTTCTCGGCTATGGAGATGACCAGTACGGAAATCATCGAGCGCCTGACGTCTGCTGGAGACCAGCAGAGTCTGGACGAACTGCGCCAGCTCTTTACCACGGCCGACCTGGTGAAGTTTGCCAAGTATTCGACGATGATCAACGAGAACGATGCCAACCTCGTCTCAGCCATCGATTTCATCAATCAGACGAAGCTCGAAAACCAGCCTGTGGAAGAGGTTCAGAAACCACAGCTCTCTGCTGCCGACCAGCGCACCCAGAAGGAGCGTCGTGTGCTGAAGACGGTCATCTGGTGTGTCGTCGCAGCGACCGTTGCCCTGTTCTGCTATATCGTCTATACGGTCAGTCAGTTGCTGATGTGACGTGCTATGTTCAACGTTCAATGTTCAATGTTAAAGAATGGAATTTGCCAATAAAGAATATCTGTTTCTGCTGCTCTTGCTCATACCTTATATATTATGGTATCTGCTATACAGGAAGAAGAGTGAGCCGACGATGCGCCTGAGCGACACCCATGCCTACCGCTATGCTCCGCGTTCGTGGAAGGTGACGCTCATGCCCTTGCAGCCCATCTTGCGGATGGCTGTCTTTACGTTGCTGGTGCTTGTCCTGGCTCGTCCGCAGACACAGAACTCCTGGAAAAACCAATCGGTGGAAGGTATCGATATCATGTTAGCGATGGACGTATCGACGTCAATGCTGGCAGAGGACCTGAAACCAAACCGTATCGAGGCTGCCAAGGAGGTGGCATCCGAATTCATCGTCAGTCGTCCGAACGACAACATCGGACTGACGGTGTTTGCCGGAGAGGCTTTTACACAGTGTCCCATGACTACCGACCATTCGTCACTGTTGAGCCTGTTGCACAATGTCCGTACGGATATTGCTGCCCGTGGTCCGCAGGGTGGGGGTATCGAGGATGGTACAGCTGTCGGCATGGGATTGGCCAATGCCGTCTCGCGTCTCAAGGACTCCAAGGCCAAGAGCCGCGTCGTCATCCTGCTCACCGACGGTAAGAACAATCATGGCGACCTCTCGCCGATGACTGCTGCCGAGATAGCCAAAAGCCTGGGCATCCGCGTCTATACCATTGGCGTGGGTACCGATAAGGTGGCTCCCTATCCCATGCAGGTCGGGGGTACCGTCCAGTATATCAACATGAAGGGCGACTTGGACATCAAGACGCTCTCTGACATAGCAGCAGCCACGGACGGTGACTTCTATCGCGCCACCAACAACCGTGAGTTGCAGAACATATATCAGGAAATCGACAAACTGGAGAAGTCGAAGCTGAACGTCAAGAAGTTCAGCCGTCGCTATGAGGCCTATCAGCCCTTTGCCCTGGCTGCCGCCCTGCTCCTGTTGCTGGAACTCCTGTTGCGTATAACCATATTCAGAAAACTTCCTTAAAGAAATGTTTAGATTCGAAGACCCCATCTATCTATATGCTCTGGCGGTGATACCGCTATTGGCGCTGCTTCGCTGGCTGATGGTACGCCAGCAGAAGAAGCGCCTGCGCCGTTTTGGCGACCCCGAACTGGTGCGCCAGTTGATGCCTGACGTGTCGCGGTTCCGTCCATTGGTGAAGTTCTCTCTGCTGCTGGGTGCCTTGGCATTGCTCATCGTGATGCTGGCACGTCCGCAGATGGGAACCAAAATCAGCCACGAGAAGCGTACTGGCATCGAGACCATCATCTGTATGGACATCAGCAATTCCATGCTTGCCGAGGATGTGGCACCCAGTCGTCTGGACCGCTCCAAGATGCTCGTCGAGAATCTGGTAGACAAGTTCAATAACGATAAGATAGGTCTGATTGTCTTTGCCGGAGACGCCTTTGTGCAGCTGCCCATCACCAGCGACTATGTGAGCGCGAAGATGTTCCTGTCCAGCATCTCGCCCTCGATGATAGCCACGCAAGGTACGGATATTGCTGCGGCTATCCGCATGGCCAGCCATAGCTTTACCCAGCAGGAAGGCGTGGGCAAGGCCATCATCGTCATCACCGATGGTGAGGACCACGAGGGTGGGGCCTTAGAGGCTGCCAAGGATGCTAAGGACAAGGGCATGAACACATACGTGCTGGGTGTCGGTTCGCCCAATGGTGCTCCTATTCCTACGGGTGACGGCGACTACCTGAAGGACAACAGCGGTCAGACGGTGATGACGGGTCTCAACGAGGAGATGTGTCACCAGTTGGCTGATGCTGGTGGTGGCGCCTATATTCATGTCGACAACAACAGCTCAGCACAGGACCAGTTGGACAACGCCCTCGATAAGCTGGCTAAGAAGGAGATATCGAGTACCATCTACAGCGATTACGACGAACAGTTTCAGGCCGTGGGCATCATTGTCCTGCTGCTGCTTATCTTAGAGATATGCATTCTGGAAATCAAGAATCCGCTGCTCAAGCGCGTCAGTCTGTTTAAGTCTCGCCTCATTCTGCTTTCAATCATTTCTCTTACCTCTCTCCTCTCACCACTCACCTCTTATGCCCAGACTGACCGCAACCTGGTACGTCAGGGCAACAAGCAGTTCCGCAAGGGCAATGCTGCTGATGCCGAGGTGTCGTACCGCAAGGCCGTGGAGAAGAATCAGCGCAACCCCCAGGCTAACTATAACCTGGGTAATGCCCTGATGGCTCAGCGCAAGGACTCGTTGGCCATCACCCAACTGGAGGCTGCTGCCAAGCTCGAGACCAATCCACTGCGTCGTGCCCAGGCCTATCATAATATGGGTGTGATGTGTCAGCAGCACCAGATGTTCAGCGAGGCCATCGAGGCCTATAAGGAGGCGTTGCGCAACAATCCTACTGACGACCAGACGCGCTACAACCTGGAGCTCTGCAAGCGACAGCAGAAGAATCAGGACCAGAATCAAGATCAGAATAAGAACCAGCAGAAGCAGGACGATAAGAACAAACAAGACCAGCAGAAGCAGGATCAGCAGAAACAAGATCAGAAACAGGACAAGAAGCAGGAGCAGCCTCCTCAGCAGCAGATGAGCAAGGAGAATGCTGAGCAGTTGCTGAATGCTGCCATGCAGGAGGAGAAGCAGACACAGGAGCGTCTGAAGAAAGCCCAACAGTCTGACAAGCGCCGCCTGCAGAAGAACTGGTAATGGCGGACTTCGTCCTAATTGTTAATGAATAATTGATAATGAAGATGCAATGAGATATCACAAAAACATAGTGACGGATAGATGGATGATGATGTTTTTATTATCATTTATCATTTGTTGTTTATCATTTAGCCCCGTAGGGGCGCAAACATTGACGGGGCGTGCGCCGGGTCAGGTGGCCGTGGGTGAACAGTTCCGGCTGAGCTATACCGTCAACACCGACGATGCCAGGAACTTCCGTGCTGGCGACATCCCCGACGCCTTCGATGTGCTCATGGGGCCCAGCACGTCCACCCAGTCGAGTTTCCAGATGGTCAACGGCCATACGTCGAGCTCGTCCAGCATCACCTATACCTATATTCTGGCAGCCCGCCAGAATGGTTCGTTCACCATTCCTGCAGCACATGTGTCGGTAGGTGGCAAGACTATATCGTCCAACGAACTGCATATCAAGGTCAGCGGACAGGCTCAGCAGGGTAACAGCCAGGGTAGTCGTCAGCGTCAGCAGACGGGTACTGGCGAGGTGCGCGATGCAGGCTCTGCCATCTCTGGCAGCGACCTCTTCATCAAGGTTACGGCTTCCAAACAGCATGTGCGTGAACAGGAACCCATCCTGCTCACCTATAAGGTCTATACGCTGGTCGGCCTGACGCAGCTCAATGGTAACATGGCCGACCTGAAGAGTTTCTATACGCGCGAGGTGCCCATGCCACAGGACCGTCAGTTCCATTTGGAAACAGTCAATGGCAAACCCTACAAGACTGTCACTTGGCAGCAGTTCGTCATGTTCCCGCAGGTGACGGGCAAACTTGAGATACCAGGCATCACCTACGAGGGTATCGTTATCCAGCAGAACCGCAATGTCGACCCCTTCGAGGCGTTCTTCAACGGTGGCTCCGGCTATGTCGAGGTCAAGAAGCAGATCAAGGCTCCCGGCATCACCATCCAGGTCGACCCGTTGCCTGAGCGTCCCGCCAACTTCTCTGGTGGTGTAGGCCATTACAACATCTCCGCCCAGCTCGACAAGACCGATGTCAAGGCCAACGACCCCGTCAACCTGCGTGTCATCGTCAGCGGTGTGGGTAACATGAAACTGCTTAAGCAGCCCAACGTCCAGTTCCCCAAGGACTTCGACCACTACGATGCCAAGGTCACCGACAAGACCAAGTTGACGACCAGCGGCCTCGAGGGTTCCATCATCTACGACTTCCTGGCTGTACCGCGCCATCAGGGTGATTTCGAGATTCCAGCCATCGAGTATGTCTACTTCGACACCCAGGCCAACCAGTACAAGACTGTTAAGACGCAGCCCTTCTCGCTCCATGTTGCCAAGGGCGACGGCACGACGACGACGGTCTATAACGGTCAGGAGGATGTCCGCCAGCTCAACAGCGATATCCGTTATATCAAGACGGGCGATACTGAACAGCGTGCCGTCGGCGACTATTTCTTCGGCTCGTCCCAGTATTGGGTGTCATTGGCTGTCCTGTTGCTGGCCTTCATCTCGCTGTTCATCATCTTCCGTCAGCGGGCCATCGACAATGCTGACATCGTCAAGCAGCGTGCCGGCAAGGCCAACAAGGTGGCTACGAAGCGCCTGAAGAAGGCAGCCCGCCTGATGACGGCAGGCAAGCAGAACGAGTTCTACGACGAGGTGCTGCGTGCCCTGTGGGGCTATGTTGGCGACAAGCTCAACATGCCTGTCGAACAGCTCTCTCGTGAAAATGTCAGCCAGCAGCTGGCGACTGCCAACGTCTCTGAGGCCACCATTGCCCAGTTCATTGGTGCCCTCGACGAGTGCGAGTATGCCCGCTATGCCCCTGGCGACGCTACAGGTAATATGAATAAGGTATACGATATGGCCATGACGGCTATCACTCAAATCGCGACAACGATGAAGAAGAGAAAAGGTGAGAGAATCGTGTCATCCCAACTGATCCTGATGTTCTTTGGCATTGCTCTTACCTCTTGCTTCTTACCACTCACCTCTCATGCTGCCACCAAGGTTGAGGCGGACAGCGCCTATGCCCAGGAACACTACCAGCAGGCCGTGAAGCTCTACGAAAACTACGAGCGTGCCCTTCTGTTGTCGCCAGGCGACAAGGACATCCGTTTCAACCTGCAGATGGCGCGTTCGAAGACCATCGACAAGATTACCCCCGAGTCGGAAATGTTCTTCGTCACGTGGTACCGTTCAGTGGTCAACATCATGAGTGTCGATGGTTGGGCACGTACTGCCCTGGTTGCTCTCGTCATCGCCATCGCCCTGGCACTGGTCTACCTCTTCTCGTTGCCCATCTGGCTGCGTAAGGTAGGCTTCTTTGGCGGCATCCTTCTGTTGGCTGTCTTCTTGGTCAGCAACCTCTTCGCCTGGCAACAGAAGCGTGAACTGACGCATCGCAGTGGAGCCATCATTATCCAGTCTGCTGTCACTGTGCGCAGCACACCAGCCAAGACGGGCACCGAACTGTATATCCTCCACGAGGGTACGAAGGTGACGGTTACAGATGCCAGCATGAAGGAGTGGCGTGAGATACGTGTAGCTGACGGCAAGCAGGGCTGGGTAGAAACCAAGGAAATAGAAGTGATATGATAGTTCATAATTCATAGTTGATGGAAGAGATTATACAGCTTGACAAGCAGTTGCTGCTGGCTATCAATGGCAGCGAGTCGCTGTTCGTGGACAGCCTGATACTGACGTTGACCAATGCCCTGACGTGGATACCGCTTTATGTTGGACTGCTCTATGTGGTCATTCGTAGCAATCCCAATGTTCGCGATGTGTTGCTCATCCTGGCAGCGGCAGGCTGCTGTGTGCTGCTGGCTGGTGCTGTCGACGACGAACTGGTGAAACCGTCTGTAGCTCGCTGGCGTCCTACCCATGACCCGGAGATAGGTATGCTGGTCGATGTCGTCAACAACTATCGTGGCGGCAACTACGGCTTCTTCTCGGCTCATGCTGCCAACACCTTCTCCATTGCTGTGTTCTTCTCGCTACTCATGCGACAGCGGCTGATGACCATCTTCCTGGTCTGCTGGTCGCTCACCAACTGCTATACGCGCCTCTATCTGGGCGTCCACTATCCTGGCGACATTCTGGTGGGTCTCTGCTGGGGTGGCTTCGTAGGCTGGCTGGTATACTATCTCTACTGCCGCATCACTATACCGGCTAAGTATCAGCTGCGCGACTGTCTTGTACCCATGACCATCCTGGTGCTGACGCTCATCTTCGCCCTCATCAAGGCCGCCATTGTCGAAATATAATCTTTCATCTTTCATGTCCACCAAGAACATACATATCAGCGACTATAATTACCCACTGCCCGACGAGCGCATCGCCAAGTTTCCCAAGGCGGAGCGTGACACGTCGAAACTGCTCATCTACAAGCACGGTGAGGTAGGGGAGGATGTCTTCTATAACTTGCCCGACCATCTGCCCGAGGGTGCCTTGATGGTCATGAACAATACGAAGGTCATCCAGGCCCGTTTGCACTTCCGTAAGAACGATGCTCAGGGACAGCCTACAGGCGCCCTCATCGAGATATTCCTGCTGGAGCCTGCCATGCCCCGCGACTACGAACAGATGTTCCAGCAGCGTGAGCGTTGCCAGTGGCTCTGCCTCATCGGCAACCAGAAGAAGTGGAAGGAGGGCGTGCTGACGAGGACATTAAAGATTAAAAATGAAAGATTAAAGATTAAAGATGTATCATTAGCCCTGACGGCAACGCGCAAGGGCGAGGTAGGCACCAGCCAGTTGGTCGAATTCACCTGGACTCTCTCTGCCTCTTCACATTCGTCGTTCAATGTTCAACGTTCAACGTTTAACGTTTCTTTCGCCGATGTGCTCGATGCTGTTGGTGAGCTGCCCATTCCACCATACTTGAATCGTGAAACTCAGGAGAGCGACAAGACCACCTATCAGACCGTCTACTCGAAGATCAAAGGCAGTGTGGCAGCTCCTACCGCTGGTCTGCATTTTACGCCACGAGTGCTGTCTGCTGTCGATGCCCGGGGTATTGAGCGCCAGGAGGTCACGCTGCATGTTGGCGCAGGAACCTTCCGTCCTGTCAAAAGCGAGACCATCGGCGAGCACCCTATGCACACAGAATATATCGCTGTGCGTCGTGAGACCATTGAGCGTCTGCTGGCTCACGACAGTCAGGCCATCGCCGTTGGCACTACCAGCGTCAGAACCCTCGAGAGTCTCTACTACATGGGGCTGAAGCTGGAAAGCAACCCTGCGTTGTCTGCTGACGACCTGCATGTCTGCCAATGGGAGCCTTACGAAACTACCGCCAGTATCACACCAGCCAAGGCGCTGCAGAACCTGCTGGAGTGGTACGACCGCAATGGTGAAACCGTCCTCCACTCGTCGACGCAGATTATCATAGCTCCCGGCTATGATTATAAGATAGTTAAGATGCTCATCACCAATTTCCACCAGCCACAGTCTACGCTGTTGCTGTTGGTGAGCGCCTTCGTGCATGGTGACTGGCATAAGATATACGACTACGCCCTGGCTCACGATTTCCGCTTCCTGAGCTACGGTGACTCATCGTTACTAATACCCTAAATAGTCAAATAGTAAATAGTCAAATAGTCCAATAATTATATGAATTACGGTTTTATCAATGTAGCAGCTGCCGTGCCAGCAGTACGCGTGGCTGACGTAGAGTACAACGTACAGGAGATAGAGAAAATCATAGCCATGGCCGACGGCCAGCATGTGGAAATCCTGTGTTTGCCAGAGCTGTGTCTGACGGGCTACACCTGTCAGGACCTGTTCAAGGAACAGCTGTTGCTGAACAAAGCCGAAGAGGGGCTGCTGATGCTGCTCGACTTCACCCGCAAGCTCGACATCATCTGCGTGGTGGGCCTACCTGTCATGGCCGGAGGACTATTGCTCAACTGTGCTGCTGTCATTCAGCACGGCACCATTCTCGGCATTGTTTCCAAGACCTACCTGCCCAACTATAACGAGTTCTACGAGAAGCGCTGGTTTGCCTCGTCGCAGGACCTTAACCCCACAGAGGTCTATCTGGCTGGCTCACCCGTCAGCCTGTCGGCAGAGCCGCTGGTGTTCCAGACGGCTGGCGGTGTACGCTTCGGCGTGGAGATCTGCGAGGACGTATGGGCACCTCTGCCTCCCAGCAACAACCTCACCATGGCTGGTGCTGACATCATCCTCAACTGTTCGGCCAGTGACGAACTCATCGGCAAGCACCGCTACCTGCGCTCGCTGGTAGCCCAGCAGAGTGCTCGCACCATGTGCGGCTACGTCTATGCCTCGTGTGGCTTTGGAGAGTCTACGCAGGATGTCGTCTATGGTGGCAACGCGATGATTTTCGAGAATGGACGACTACTCGTCGAGGGTGACCGCTACTCGTTCCAACCCCAGCTGCAGACGGCACAAATCGACTACGAGCGACTGCGCACTGAGCGTCACACCAACTCCACATTCATCAATGCCCAGCGCAACGCCCATGCTCGCATTATTGACTGTAAGCCAGCTCTTTCCGAGCATCCGTTCCAGCTGATGCGCACCATCAATCCACATCCCTTCATACCCTCTGATGCTGAAATGGCCGACACCTGCGAGGAGATTCTCAACATCCAGACAGCAGGTCTGGCCAAGCGCCTTGTACATACCCAGTGCCAGCATCTGGTCGTCGGCATCAGTGGTGGTCTTGACTCCACGCTGGCGCTCCTTGTCTGCGTGCGCACCTTCGACAAACTGGGCTACGACCGCCATGGCATCATTGGCGTCACCATGCCAGGTTTCGGCACTACAGACCGTACCCACGACAATGCCACTGCCCTCATGCAGACCCTTGGCATCAGCCAGATGGAGGTTTCCATCGCCAAGGCTGTCACTCAGCATTTCCAAGACATCCAGCACGATGCCCATCGCCACGATGCCACCTACGAGAACTCGCAGGCTCGTGAGCGCACCCAGATACTCATGGACCTCGCCAACAAGTTCAATGCCCTCGTTGTCGGCACTGGCGACCTCTCAGAACTGGCACTCGGCTGGGCCACCTACAATGGTGACCACATGTCGATGTACGGTGTCAATGCAGGCATCCCCAAGACACTCATCCAGTATATCATCCGTTATATCTCTACTCTCGATCGCTTTGCTGCCCAGCGTGAGACACTGCTCGACATCATTGCCACGCCCATCTCGCCGGAGTTGACACCCGCAGACGCCAATGGCAACATCCAGCAGAGGACCGAAGACCTCGTTGGCCCTTATGAGTTGCACGACTTCTTCCTCTACTATTTGATGCGCTATGGCTTCAGCCCTGCCAAGATCATGCTCCTGGCGCAGCAGGCCTTTGGCAATAGCTACGACCGCGCCACCATTCTCAAGTGGCTCAAGACTTTCTGCCGCCGATTCTTCTCTCAGCAGTTCAAGCGCAGCTGTCTGCCTGACGGTCCCAAGGTTGGTAGCATCAGTCTCTCGCCACGTGGCGACTGGCGCATGCCCAGCGACGCCAGCAGTGCCCTCTGGCTCAAAGAGTGCGACGAGCTGTCGTTTTAGTCTTTGGGCAACTCCATGATGAAGCGGCAGCCTTGCTGATAGGCCTCGTCATAGATGAGGTCTCCTCCAAGGCAGGTCATGTGTCTCTTGCAAAGCGGCAGTCCGAGGCCGAGTCCTTCGGCCAGGTCGTCGACCTTGGTGAAGGGCACGAAAATCAACTCTTCTATATTGTTTTTCAGTCCGGGGCCGACATCCTCTATGATGAAGCGTATATGGGCTTCTTTCTTCTCGATGCGTATGGCAATGTGCTGGCCGTCGGAGAATTTGGCGGCATTGTAAAGCAGCTCTATGATGGTATTCCTCAGATAGAGCAGGTTGGTCCGGATGCTGTAGTCGTCAGGCAGCTCGGTCTTGAACTGGATGTCACTAATGTTAAATAGTTCTTTTATGACCATGACGCCATCCCGAGCCAGGTCGTTCAATCGCACATCGTCGGTCTTCGCATAGCGTGCTGTGTCGGCAACGCCCGTGTCGGAAGAGTCGAAAAGCATGAGTGTCTTGCGCAGCAGCTGATTGGCTTCATACTTCAGCGTAGTACGTATCTCGTTGATATCCTTATCTTGTTGCATGGTGGCAGCCTTGCCTTTTTGTTTGGCGACAATTCTTTCTTTCAGCATGTGTGTAATACCCTCGATGACGTTGAGCGGCGACGCGAACTGTCGTGACACGTTCTTGATGAAGATGGCCTTGCGCATGCTGGCTTCCTGGGCTAATGGCAGCGTCTTTTCAAGTTCAGCAGTTTCCGCCTTAATATCGGCATCTGCCAGTTTGATGTCTACCTGGTGCGATATGATAGCCATTTGCATCTTGCGGAAGGCATTCTGTAGTTTACCTATCGCGTCCTTATGGTTGGTAGCTGCTATGACGGTGTCATAGTTGCCTTCAGATATTTGTTTTGTTGCCTTCATCAGCTCGTTGAGCGGGCCGATGTTCTGCTGTACGACCTTTCTTGTCAACCATGTAATGAGTAGTATGCCGATGATGACGATGACAATCATGACGATGGTCAGATAATTATAGTCTGCCATGACGTCACTCTCTTTGCACACCAGTGCAATGCTCCATCCAGTATCGGTCAAGGGCATATAAGTCACATGACATAGTTCATCGTCGATAGTCACATGCTTCACGCCGTACTTGAGGGATGTCATCTCGTGTCCAAGCTGAACGATATCGGGATGCTCCACCGAGTCAGTTGCCGTAAAGATGGTCTTCTTGAAGAGCAGGCTGTTATCCGGATGCACGAGATAGCCGCCGCTCGGCCCGATAATCATGTAGTAGGAATTGGGGTACGGATGATGGGTGGCGAGGATGGTTTCCCTAAGTTTCCTAAAGGAGAAGTCAACAGACACGACGCCCTCTATTCTGTTTCCGTGAGGACGCAGCGG
The DNA here is from genome assembly GCA_902765585.1 of uncultured Prevotellaceae bacterium. Taxonomy (GTDB): domain Bacteria; phylum Bacteroidota; class Bacteroidia; order Bacteroidales; family Bacteroidaceae; genus Prevotella. The sequence goes on along the minus strand of CACXAG010000056.1, from coordinate 7,234 downwards.
AATGCAGTAGGAGCCTACGGCATCATGGTGGTTGATGGTACCTGCATTGAAGTCGCTGAACGGATTAATCCAGCAGGCGCTTCCAGCCTGAATCGTTTTCTTGTACCAGTTCTTCTCGAAGTATTCGAATTCCGGTTCGAGTTCTGTACGTACCGTGTCTCCGTCGTTCACGGAATAGACAGAGTAGTTTTCTCCATATTGTGGGAATGTGTGAGGTTCTACAGCAACCGAACAGCTCAGCACGCTTCTATTGAGACTGACGATATTATGTGAGATGACGGGCAGTGAGTCGGGGGTGAAGTGCTCCTCCAGCAGCCACACATTCGATCTGGCCGCTGTTTCTATCGAACTGAGATAGTTGTTGACAAGCTGTGTGGTGGTACTGAGCGTGGTACGCGACCGCTCCACAGCCTCCTTCTCCAGCAACTGCTGTGCATGATTATAGAACACCCCTAATGACAGTATGAAAAGCGGTACTGCCAACAGCATAATGGTGCGGCTGAGCCGTTTGGAAAAAGTGCGTCGTTCTTTACTCATGGCTGGCCTCCTTTCCCGTATTGTTTGTTGAAGCATCGAATTTGTGGCTGAGCAGTTCGAGTATGTTCTCGCTCTGCTGTTTGATGTTGTCAATCTCCTTGTTCGCCTCTGCCAGCGTGATGTTTTCGTAACGGTCACAGAGGATGTCCACGCTGTTGCTGAGAGACTCTGCGGGTGCAATCATCTTGTTGGTGATATTGTGCAGGAATGTGGTCTTCACCTGATTGTCATCTTGCATCTGTTGGGCCATTTTTTGCAGTTTCTCGTGGTGTCCGGTCATGGTTGCCCGCTGCTCTTCCAATTTAGCGACATGAGCAGCCAATGCCTTTTGCATGTCTTGGAAGTGCTTATAGAACACGCCTATCTCGTCGTCACGTTTGACGTTGGGAATCGTCTCATCGTAGTGTCCCTCGGCAATGCGCTCTGCAGACTCGGTAAGATAAATGAGCGGTTTCATTTGCTTTTTAATGGCTCTTTTGCAGAACATGTAGAACACCAGCAGTGCAATCAGCACGATTCCCAGGACATGGAGTACCAGATGGTTGTATTCTCCGAAGATGTCACTCTTAGGATATACTGTGGCAATACTCCATTTCAGTGCATTCAGGTGCCTGCCCGGCAGGTTGTTCCGCACAAACGGTTTGTAGAAGAGATACCATGTGAAATCATCCATCTTGAATGACATATTGCCTGTTTCTCCTTTCAACATGGACTTCACCGCACTCATGGCGGAAGGACTCTCAGCTATCTCCGTATGCTCGAATATGGTTTTTCCTGTCAGTTTTTCCCGGTTGGGGTGAATGATATATGATCCGTCATGGGCCAGCAGCACGCTGTAACTGTTGGGCGACGGCTTGTTTCCCAGGATAATCTGTGAGAGCATATTGATGGACAATCCGACGGCGATGACTCCCACGCACTCACTGTTACGGTCTATGATGGGCAGACAGTATGCGATGGCCTGTCCTGTCTTGTATTCGTGGTACTGTCCCGGGTCAAGCCATGACGGGCGACAGGTTGTCATGGTTTCACTATACCATTTCTGCTGGGTATAGGGAATGTTGACTGGGTCGTCAGACACAATCAGTTCCGGAGAATTGTATTCCTTCCTGAAGACATAATTGATGAACATTTCCTTTTCTGGATAATAGTCAGGCTTGAATGCGATGACACACCCCACGATATTCGTGTTGCATTCCACCATTCTGCGGCAGTAGTCCTTGATCCGTTCTGGCCGGTCGAGGTTCTCCAGCATGGCATAATAGACGTTGCCTGCCGTCTGCTCAATGGTCAACAGGATGTTGTCGACGTGCTGTACCGTTCCCTCCAAGCGTTGTTCCGCATCCATCTTCGACTCCTCCACCAGTGCTTTTCTGGTGTAGTAAAACAGTCCTCCGAGCGACACCAGGAGTAGTGTCACGACCTCAATCACCACCAGCGTCTTGAGCCTGATGGCCGGTGCCGAAAAAATCTTCTTGACTATCTTTTGCATATAAACCACACTATAAACATTCCAATAATGACCATTGACAGCAGAACGCCGGCAATCGGCACCATGGGCTTCAGAATATCCTTCTTTGGTACAATGACAGCCACCGCCCAGTCGATATATTCAACCGGCCCGTAAAAGACCGTACAAGATTCCCCGTGAATATCCAGGTCGGCCACCCCGCTTTTCCTGTGCTGCAAGTCCTTTAGCACATTCTTGTCGTTAATGGCCATTTCCTTCTCCTCCGGGTGAGCGAGGCAGGTACCGTCGCTGTCGAGAATAATGGTGTAAAAACTGAGGTCGGACATTACCAGATATTTGTTGAGCAGCTTATTGCTTCTGCTGTTTTCATCCACCCATTTCAGCTCCTTGGCTAACCATTCGAACTTCATGTCCGCTCCACAGACGCAGGCCAGCTCGCCCTTCGTATTATATATCGGTTTGACGAACGTGCTATAATGCCCGCTCATGCTGGTGCCATCGTAGTAATAGTAGGGTTCCGACCAGAAGCTGGTGCCACTGCTCTTGGCCCTTACGTACCAGGGCGACTTGGTATAGTTGTGTCTTGCCGACCCCACCTGCCGATAGTCGAAGCCACCGTAGTCCGGCTGGTAGACATACGGCTCGAACCATGTGCCCTTTTCAGGGAAATAGTCTGGCTCGAATGCAGCGAAATAGCCGCGCACGTCGAGGTTCAAGGTCGCCTTGCTTTTCAGGGCGCTGATTACCTCATCCGGGCTGTCGAGATGACTGTTTACTTCATCGAAGATGTTGACGGCATTCATTTCTGCCCCCCTGATAATCTTGGACACCTTCTCAGACGACAGGTTCTTGATGCCCATATAGCGTGCGTGGGCTCCAGCCTGTGTGACTTGGTAACAAATCCATATAGTGACGGAAGCCATCGCTATCAGCACCACCAGCACTGTCAGCATCATGCTTCGGCTGGATTTCTTGGTTGTTGTGTTATTGTTTTCTTCCATGGTCTGAATAATTAGATATTGAGTATTGCATTTTTTCGATAGAGTCCCGTAATTGGCTAATCTCATCGCTGTGGTCCATTTCCGGAATAGGCGTGTCAAACTTGCCGGTTGCAATGTCGTTGGCCACCTTGGTCAGCTGTTTCAGTGGGTAAATGGCATTCTTGATGTAATGGTATCCCACGAAAACGATGAGCAGCAAAGCCAACAGGAAGATAAACAGCACTGTGGCAGCATTCAGCCAGCTCAGGATGGTGACGGCCCTGCATGGTACGACACTGACCATGACCCACCGTGTGTACTTGATGGGCGTGTAGAAGATGTAGCATTCCTTGCCGTCGATGAGGAATTTTTCCTTGGCTTTGTCATGACTGGCGATACCGTTCTTCATTCTTTTGATCAGCCCTTCCGCATCACTGTCGTCGCACGACTCTATGTGGCTGAAGAAGTTGTCCTTCATGATGCGTTTCCCCTCGGGGTTGGTAATGTACGTTCCGTCGTGGTAGATGATAAAGCTGCTTGACTTCATCTCGAACATGCTTGCCATCGTCATGACGCTTTTGTTGACGGTGGTGTCGGCCTCTTCCAGTTTTTTGGTCAGCCAGTCAAGGGAGACGTCTGCTCCAAGCACGGCCACCACACGCCCTGACTTGTCGTGAATGGGCACCTCGTAGGCCGAAAGGGTCGTCTTTTCGTCGTAGCCGTCGTAGAATGGTTCTGACCACTTGGCCGAGTCAATGTTAATGATTTCGAGGAACCAGTCGGCCGTGAGATAGTCCAGGTCGGCATCGCCCATGTCCTGTGTGTAGACGATATCCGGATTAGCGGCGTTTCGCCAGGCGAAGGGACAGTAGTGGCTTCCCTTTTGGGGGTAGTAGTCTTTAATGAAGCTGATGCCGCAACTTCTTACGCGCGTACCGCTCTTTACAATTCGCGCCATGGTCTCCTTGTGGCTGTCAGGATTGTCCAGGTTTTGCTCGATATAGTACACGTTGTTCGATACTGCCACGTACACGTCGGATATGACACGTCGGACGTACTCATTGGTGATGAGCATCTTGTTATAGAAGATCTCTGAATAGAACTGGGTCGTCGCCTGTTTCTCGGAAGTCAAAATGATGTATGACAGGCCGAGGATGACGATGACCACCCAGATCAATAGTTTCAATGTCAGTCTTCCTGCAATTGTATCTCGTTTCTTTCCCATAAGTTGTCGGTAACAGTTGTGTTATCTGTTAAAGTTTTCTGAAATTCAAAAATATACCGGATGCCGCTCGTATACTCTACGTCACGCCAGAAGCGCCCATGAAGCAGGCGGCTGATAGACTGGCAGACGTTGAGATGGGTGAGAGAGTATGGATTGGCGTCGTCCTCATGCTCCAGGTTGTCATATCCCGGACTCGTATCGGTAATACTGATTCTGACGGATTCTTCCGTATCTACGCACTTTAGCCATATAATGCCTTTTTCTGTGAAGCGCGCAGCATTGTTGAGCAGGTGCAACAGCAGTTTCTCCATAGCCTCGGGATTGGTTAACACCTCGAAGTCGTCAGCATATACTGTCTGGAAAATGGTTGTGACACCCCTATGGCAATGCTTCTGGGTGATGTTCGCCAGATGGTTGCAAAGCCTGTTGATATTCACGGGTATATTGAGTGGCAAGGATGTCTGGCTCTCATAGAACGACAATTCATGAAGGTCTTTCAAGGACCTCTCCATGCCTTTCTTGCCGTAGTCGAGCATGGTCTTTTCGTGCTTAAGCACCCTGACAATCTTGTGTCGCTGGTAGACGAGGAACATCAGAATCAGAATCACGATACCAGCCAAAGCGAAATAGAACTGATAGCGCAGGCTGCTGTTCTGATGGGTGAGCAACTCACTCTCCAATCGCAGGCGGTCGTTGTTCATGCGCAGATAAAGACTGGCTACATCCCTATCGTGGGATACTCGTTGTATAGAGTCTGAAATGTGATTGAACAGCACCATGTACTCGTATGCCTTCTCGTTATCGCCTAAGCGATGGTAGATGATGGCCTTGCGTTCGGCACAGGTGTCGGCAGCCAGCCTGTCCACAAGGAGCAGTGCCTGTTTATAGTCACCGTTCATGATGTGGTAGTTCACTTCGGTATACAGATTGACCGATTTGATGCCGTCTGTATGCATCAGACGCCTCATCTCTTCATAATAATGATTGTACTCCTCGACATTGTTCTCTTCGAAGGCCATCATACAAAGCCGATACAATGCCCTGCCCTTGTGATGGGCCGTCACATTCGGTTCTGATAGCAGCTGATTGCCGTATTTCTTAGCCGTTGCTATATCGCCCCGGTAGTAGGCAATCTTCATGAGTTCTCTCAGGTCTTCGGCAGCACTCTCGTTAGGAAAGTGCCTGCGACGGAAGTCCAGCGCTTCGAGGAAGGCTTTCTCCGCTGCTTGGCCGTCCTGTTTCTGCAGCAGGATCATAGCCTCCGTGTGCATGACGGCAAATTCACCATAGATACTGCCTTCCTGCCGGGCATATTCCTTCATTTCACTGGCTATCTTGAGGGCATTATCAAAGTACTGATGGGTGGCCTCGTAGATAGCCTGATTACCCCAGGCTTTATAAAACATTCGTTCTTCTCCCTCATCCTTACTTTCTTTTTTCAGTTTTTCAGAGACTTTCATGAATGTTTCCCTGTCGTTGGTATCCATATATTTCAGCATTTTTGCCTCAAGGCTAATAAGCTCGTCGCTCGCAGCGGCCCTTATGTCCATTGCGAAAAACAAACAACTCAGCAGGGTAAATAGCTTCAGAAAATTATGTAGATATGACATCATTGATAACAACTTATTAAAATTGCTTGCAAAGTTAAGAAATTATTCCCAAACAAACAAACAGAAAGTAAAAAAAACAACATTTTTCAACAACAATGACGGTTTTTGCAGTTAAAATCTGTTAAATACATACCGTTTGAGTTTGATTTCTATCAAAAAAGAGACAATAATTGTCAGAAAATTACTAATTTTGTCTCCGAAACGATACCCCAAATAGTTGGTGTACGGACACAGGTTGGAAGTTGGCCGAATGTGCTGCACAGCTGGCAGTCACGGAATCTCGGCAAGCCGGAAAGGCTTCTTGGCAACAGCTAACCATCTGAAATATAACGATATAGCTTGTACGAGGTAAAACAGTACAAGCAAGCATTTTATTTGAATGAACATAGATAGCGTCACTTGTTGGTATGTCATGACACACCTTGAAATGAAATATTTCATGGAGTGGCTAAAAACCGAGAATGCGCAGCGTCTGACCCGTGGTGAGGCCATTATAGAGCCTTTTTATCCGGGTAACTTCCTGAAGGAAGGTAAAGACAAGCACTCGAACGACTTTGCCAATTTCGTGTTTCTCAAGACTACCGAAAAGGACATCCGTGCCTTGCTCAGCAGTCAGAATGACCTGGTACCACGGCTTCGTCTCAGGCACTATTTAGACACCAATGGCAACAAAGCCGTCGTTTCCGACAAGATGATGCATGAGTTTTTGGAGGCCTGTATCAAATATCGCGGACAGTTTGAGATTACGCCACCCATCAGCAGCATCGAAGTTACCGACAAGGTGCGCATCATCAGTGGTCCTTTTGCCGGATACGAAGCTTCCGTAGTTCGTGTACAACTGTCACATGGTGCCATCCACCTGGAACTCGCTATCGAGTTGGTGTCAGGAGTGATGAACATCCGCATGAGTAACGTTGATAAGAATAAGGTAACCATTCTCAATCGCGATTCGGCAGATGCCATCCGTACTGACTTCATCGAATACACCCAAAACCACCTGCTGTCCATCTTGAAGCACCGTATAGACCGCGAGCAGGATGTCGACGTGAATCGTCGCGATGCAGACATGTTGACACGACTCTACCGCTATCGCAACCACGAGGTGAAGAACGAGGCTGCCCGCAACCACTTTCAGGCGCTGATGCTCATCTGTGCCCATCTGTGTCGCTATACGGCTGATGAAGAGCAGCTTAGGGAAAATCTTTTGGCAACGCTCTCCGACATCAACCAGCGTAGTGAGTCGAAGGCAGCCACCGACACACGGGCCTATCTCTGGATAGCCCTCTATATTTCCACCCAGAACCCTGTCTATAGGGATGCCCTCAAACAGTATGTGCGTGACCATCAGCCCAAGTCGCAAAAGCTTCGCGGCTTTGTCTCGCTCATCCGCAAGGGTCGCAAAGTCTAACCT
>CACXAG010000055.1 GCA_902765585.1 uncultured Prevotellaceae bacterium | reverse complement strand
CGACGAGGTGCGCCAGTCCCTGTATGAAGGAAAGAGTGGAATCATCAAGAGTCAGGAACGTGTCGATGCGGGTTTCCGCTCGCCGTTTACAGCGAATGTACCACGCCCTGACCTGAAACCGTTTATCGGTCGCAATCAGCGGCAGTTCATGCCCGAAGAGGCGCAGTATGCCTATATGGCCACTAAGGATGCATTGGCAGCGGCCCGTCTGGATCAGGACTATATCGACCAGCATGAGGTCGGCATCATCTATGGTAACGACTCCGTAGCCGAGGCCACGATGATTGCCCTCGACAAGTTCCGCAATTGCGGCTCGACAGCCGCCTGCGGTAGCGGCGCCATCTTCCAGTCGATGAACTCAACGGTGACGATGAACCTGGCTTGTCTGTTCCATCTGAAAGGCATCAACCTGACAGCCTCAGCGGCCTGTGCCAGCGGTTCGCAGTCTATTGGACTGGGTACGCTGCTCATCCGCAACGGCTTGCAGGAGTGTGTGGTCTGTGGCGGTGCCCAGGAAGCCAACATGTATGGTGTGGCATCGTTCGACGGTATCCAGTCGTTTGCCTTGCGCGACGACGACGATGCCACCAAGGCCAGCCGTCCCTTCGACCGCGACCGCAACGGACTGGTGCCGGGTGGCGGTGCCGCAACGGTGATACTGGAGAGTTATGAGAGTGCCGTGCGACGTGGCGCTCCCATCCTGGCAGAAATCGTAGGCTGGGGATTCTCGGGCAATGGCGACCACATCTCGACGCCTAATGTGGCAGGACCAGCACGCTCGTTGGAGCTCTGCCTGAAGGATGCCGGTGTCAGTCCGAAAGAGATTGGCTATGTGAACGCTCATGCCACTTCGACTAAGATTGGTGACGCCCGTGAGGCACAAGCCATCGCCCAATTCTTTGGCGAATGCAATGTGCCCGTTACTTCGACCAAGAGCCAAACAGGCCATGAGATGTGGATGGCAGGCGCTTCGGAGATTATCTATTCGATGCTGATGATGAAGAACGGTTTCATTGCCGGCAACGTGAATTTTGAGAATCCCGACGAAGAGACGGCCTGTATCCATGTGCTGGGCGAGACCAAGGAGATAGCCTTCGACCAGTTCCTGAGCAACTCCTTCGGCTTCGGAGGAACCAACTCGACACTAATCGTAAAGAACATTAAACAATAAACAATAAACATTAAAGATTAAAACAACGATGACAAGAAATGAGATTATTGAGCAGGTTAACGAGCTGCTCGCTGGTGAGTTTGAAGTAGAAGTAAGTGACATCACCCCAGAGGCCAACATCAAGGAGACCTTGAGCCTCGACAGCCTGAGTCTGGTAGATATGGTGGCCCTGCTGCAGGTAAACTACAAGGTGACCATCCCCGTGGCAGAGTTGCACAAGATTCAGTCGTTCAACGACCTGTATGACTACATTGAGCAGCACCTTTAAGGTAAAAGTGAATAGTGAATAGTGAAAAATTTACTACCGCTGATGATATCAAACGGCTGATTCCCCAACGCGAGCCGTTCATCATGGTGGACGAGATTGAGGCTACTGACGGTACACATGCCGTCAGTGCCCTCACCGTCCGCTCTGACAATTATTTCATGCTGCCCGACGGCACTATCTCCGAGACGGGTGTGATAGAGCATATCGCCCAGTCGTGCTCGGCCCTGATGGGGTGTCAGGCACTGGATGAGCCATCAGACCATCCTCCCGTGGGACTCATTGGCGAGGTGAAGCGCTTCGAATGTCAACGACGTCCTCGAGCTGACGAAAAGGTGCAGACCGCCATTGAATTCGGCTTTACCTTCGGCAACGTGACCATTGCTACGGGCGAAAGCCGCATTGGCGAGGAACTGATAGCCAAGGCGCAACTAAAGATTTTCGTGCAGTCATGACCAGCTTCTTCATTCACATCTATCAGGAGTTCCGCAACCATCGGCTGGTCTGCTGGCTGTCGATGGTGGCGCTGTTCGCTTTCTTTGGCTACTTTTCCGCACAGTTGCATCTGGAGGAGGACATCAACAAGCTGATGCCGTCGTCGAAGAATGAGGACGGTACGACCAAGCTCGCCTTTGCCGACCTGAAAATCAAGGACAAGACATTTCTGCTGTTTGAAAGGATAAAGGGCACAGAGGGCACAGAGATAACAGAGCTCACAGAGATATGCGACGCCTTTGCAGACTCTGTCAGCCAAGACTCGGCACTGATAGAAGACTTGTTCTATCGTTTGGATGAAGACCTGCTGCCAAGTGGCATTGACTATCTGACGGAACACCTGCCTGCCTATATCGACACAGCGGCCTATATACATTTCGACTCACTACTGACACGTGAACACTTCGCCCAACAGATGCAGCAAAACCACGACGACCTGTTGAGCGAAGTGGGAGAAATGTTTCCTGAACTGATAGAGATAGATCCGCTGGGCATGCGCAACGTGTTGGCTGAGCAGATGGCACCATTGTTGAGTGCCGGCAGCTACCAGACCATCGACAACCACTTCTTCGTGCCCGACTCTACGGTGTGCATCGCCTTCCTGACACCCCGTTTCTCTTCGACGAATACGGGACAGGGGTCGGCACTCTTTGAGCGGTTGAACACACTCATTGCACAGTTTGCCACGGTCTATCCCGATGTACGCATCACCTATCACGGCACGCCAGCCAGCGGGTATTACAACTCCACAACCATCAAGCGCGACTTGACGACCACCATTGCAGGAGCACTCGTTCTGGTGCTGGTATTCCTTTTCGTTTGTTTCCGTCGCTGGGACACCATTCCGCTGCTTTTGTTGCCTGTCGTCTTCGGCACTCTCTTCGGTTTGTCGATGATGTACTGGCTGAAAGGCGAATTTTCGTTGCTGGCTTTAGGCATAGGCGGTGTGGTGCTGGGTGTCGCCATGAGTTACGTACTCCATATTTTGACTCATCATCAGTATGTGAATGATGGTGAGCAATTGCTACGCGACCAGGTAAAGCCCGTCTTGCTGGGCTGTATCACCACCATAGGCTCGTTTGCAGGACTTATCTTCATCAATACCGCCCTGTTGCAGGACTTCGGCCTGTTCGCCGCCTTCGCCATCCTCGGCACGACGCTGTTCTCATTGGTTTACCTGCCGCAGATGTTAGAGGTGAGTGGCGAAAGGTCAGAGGTGAGAGGGTTCCCCGCCTTTATCGAGGCTATCAACACTTATCCCTTCGACCAGAAGAAGCCCCTGTTGGCCGTGGTCTGTCTGGTGATGGCGGTTGGTGTCGGTGCTTATCTCGTAGGAGGCATTCGTTTCGATGCCGACATGCATAACCTGGGCTATGAGGACCCGATGACGGAGCACTCGGAAGAATTGCTCCGCAGCAAAACCTATACGGGCGACAAGACCAAATACTTTGCCAGCAAAGGCCATACGATGGAGGAGGCTATCAACCATTTCGCCATCCTTGACCATAAGCTGGACTCTCTGCAGCAGCTCGGTCTCGTCAAAAGCTATACTCATACCAATCAGGTTTTTGTTCCTATGCATGTTCAGCAGGAGCGTATCGATGCCTGGAAGAACTACTGGACTCCTGACAGGCTCGGCAAGGTGCGCACGCTGATAGCCCAGACGGCACCGCAGGCCGACCTCGACCCTGAGGCCTTCGACACCTTCTTCGAGGCGGCAACCCGCGACTACGAGCCCGATTCACTCTATGCCGCAGGGCTGATACCGGTAGGTTACCAGTCGACACTCATGGAACAGTCGTATGGCGGTGACTATCTCTGCTTTACCTCCGTCCGTTGCCAGAACGACTCCGTACGCAGCAGCGAGAGCGACTATATCCGCATCTGCGACGCTATTGCCAGCGACCCCAACCTGCTGGTGCTCGACACCTATTATTATACGACCGACACGCTGCTCCAGATGAACGACGACTTCAATGTGCTGCAATGGCTGTCGATGCTGTTTGTCTTTGTGGTACTGCTATTGAGTTTCCACTTTAACATCAAGCTTACGCTGCTGGGGTTCATGCCCATCCTGCTCAGTTGGCTCATCGTGCTCGGTGCGATGGTGCTGTTCGACGTGCGCTTCAACCTCATCAGCATCATCATCTCCACCTTCATCTTCGGCATCGGAGTGGACTACAGCATCTTTGTGATGGACGGGCTCACCTCGCGTTCCTCACTTCTCGCCTCGCATAAGACGGCTATTCTTCTGAGTGCCGTCACCCTGATAACAACAGTCAGTAGCATGCTCCTGGCTGCTCATCCTGCTATTCGTAGCGTCGGATTCTCTACACTTGTCGGACTGCTTTCTGCCGTCATCCTGGCTTACGTACTACAACCCGCCGTTTATAGGAAGGTAAAAGTAAATAGTAAAAAGTGAAAAATTTGCTACCGCGATGATATACGATGTCATAGTCATAGGCAGTGGACTGGGGGGACTGATTTGTGCCCGACAGTTGGCGAAGGAAGGCAGGAGCGTGCTCGTGCTGGAGCGGCAGGCACAGCCGGGGGGCTGCCTGCAGAGCTATCGTCGGGGAGACTTCGAGTTTGACACGGGCCTGCACTATGTAGGCGGACTGGCGGAAGGGCAACCATTGCACGAGGCTTTTGAGCAGTTGGGACTGATGCGACTGCCCTGGGTGCGCTTGGACGTAGAGGGCTTTGACCAAGTGACGATAGGTCGGCAGACTTTTCCGCTGTGTGAGGGCTTCGACCGCTTTGCCAGTACGCTGGGGGGGTATTTCCCTCAGGAGAAGACTGCCCTGAGACAGTATGTGGATATGCTTCGCCACCTGCCACCATTGGAGGAGTCGGTGGGGGTGAATGCTTACGACTGGCTGACATCGCTGTTTCACGACCCGCTGCTCATCAACGTCCTGTCTGCTACAGCCACGAAGATGGAACTGAGGCGGGAGTCGCTGCCGCTGTTCAATTATGCCCACTCCATGAGTAGCTATATCCAGAGCAGTTGGCGGCTTCGGGGCGGTGGCAACATGATCGTCGAGTCGCTGGTCAGCGACATCAAGTCGTTTGGAGGGGAGGTCGTCTGCCGGGCTGAGGTCAAGGAACTGGTGGAGAAGGGCGGCAGGATAGTGGCGGCAAAATGTCCTAACGGCAAGACCTACGAGGGCAAGATGTTCGTCAGCGACGTTCACCCACAACTGACGTTCAGCTGGCTAAAGGACACGCATCTGCTGAAAGGCATCTTCCACCGCCGTATCAATGCGCTGGAGAATACCTTTGGCATGTTTACGGCCTCGTTGGTGCTAAAGCCGGATGCCCTGCCTTATTTCAACCACAACAAGTACGTCTTTAGGAAGGCGAATGTGTGGACGTTCCATGAAGATATAGGCGGCGTGGGTGGCGTGATGGTGAGTTGCCGAGTGCCTGAAAGCGGAGAGCATACGCGACAGATTGACCTGCTGACGCCGATGCCGTGGATACTTTGCAAACACTGGGAGGACACCGTTGTAGGACGTCGTGGCGAGATATATGAACTGCAGAAGGAGCGGTTTTCGGATGACTGCATCCGTCTGGCAGAGAGAGTCATACCCGGTCTGCGAGACATGGTAGAGAAGCGTTACACCAGTACGCCGCTGACTTGGCGTGACTATACGCTGTCGCCTTGTGGTTCGGCTTTTGGCGTCAGGAAGGACTGTCGCCAGCCGCTGATAACCATGCTGTCGCCCAAGACACCGGTACCCAATCTGTTCCTGACGGGGCAGAGTCTGGTGCTGCACGGACTGGAGGGCGTGACCATGACTGCATTCAGGACGCTGGCGGCACTACGTGCCTAATTAATAATGGATAATTGATAATTGATCATAAAGAATATGAGTAAGTATGCATTAGTAACGGGTGGCAGCCGAGGTATCGGACGAGCCATTTGCGTGAGACTGGCCCAGGAGGGCTATCAGGTCGTCATCAACTACGCCAGCAATGAGGCCGAGGCCAAGAAGACGCTGGAGATGATGGACGGCAACGGTGAGTTGCTGCCCTTCGACGTGAGCGATGCCGGACAGACCAAAGCGGCACTAACAAACTGGCAAAAGGAGCATCCCGAGGACTATATCGAAGTTGTCGTCAACAATGCGGGCATCCGTCGCGACAACGTGATGGCGCTGATGCCTGAGGAGGACTGGCACCGTGTGCTGGACATCACGTTGTCGGGCTTCTTCAATGTCACCCAGCCCCTGCTGCCCGCCATGCAGCTGCACAGGTTCGGGCGCATCGTCAACATGGCGAGCGTCAGCGGACTGAAGGGACTGCCTGGACAAACCAACTACTCAGCAGCCAAAGGCGGTATCATTGCCGCCACGAAAGCACTGGCTCAGGAGGTGGCTCGGCGTGGCATCACCGTCAATGCCGTTGCACCAGGATTCATCAAGACGGACATGACGGAGGGACTTGACGAGGCTGCCCTGAAGAAACTGATTCCCGCCAACCGCTTCGGCACGCCCGAGGAGGTAGCCGACCTGGTGGCGTTCCTCGTATCGCCAAAGGCTGGGTATATCACGGGAAATGTTGTATCAATAAACGGAGGACTATACACTTAATGCGGCCTTCGATTGCGGCCTACGGCCTAAATAAAAAAGAACAAATAAAAAAGAAGAAACAACAATTGAAAATTGAAGAATTATGAAAGCTAAATATCTGAGAAGTTTATTATTTATTATTTTTTCTTTATTATTTAGCCCCATTGGGGCGCAGTCCGTGACCAAGGTAAGCCATTCGAAGGCTGTCAAGACTGATGTGGTGACAACTGGCGAGATGACCATCCGCAAACCAGACTACATCTGCATTTCTACTGACGGAGGCAAAGACCAGCTCATCATGGACGGCACGAAGTTTACGATGACCACGAAGGGGAAGAAACACACGACCGACAGCAAGACGAACGCCTTGTTTGCCACCTTCCAGAAGGTGCTGCATGCCGTCATCAACGGCCAGCCCATCCCCTCTGGCGATGACCTGACGATACAGAAGTCGAATGGCATGCAGACCATCACGATTACCCCTTCTGCCCAGAAGCGCCAGATGTTTACCTCTTTTGTGCTCGTCGTCGACAGCAAGACGTCTGCCATCAAACGCTTGCGGATGAACGGGCGGAAAGAGAGCTATACGGAATATCGCGTGAATAAGTAATAGAAGATGGCGCCCGTGACGAGGCCAGCTATGGCATCGATGGCATAGTGGGCGTAGATGTAGACGGTGGCGAAGCACATGAGCACGTAGAACGGCAGGATGGTGAGGATGAGGCGGCGGCTGCGGGTGCGCAACGCCAACAGCACGACGACGGTGGTCACACCAACATGACTGCTGGGGAAGGCGGCGGTGGGACGCTCGCCGGCATCGTGGGTGATGTCGAGCAGATGGTAGAAGAAACCGTCGCTCCAACCGGGAGCCGCCATGCGCTCGCTATGCGTCAGAAACCAGTCGCCCAGATTGGGGAAGATGCCCTGCGCTATCTGGTCGGTACCTACGGCTAAGTAATAGAACTGAGGCCCAGTGACAGGCAGCAGGATGAAGATGACATAGTAGGCAAAAAACGACCCCAGCATGACAAGGGCGCAAAGCTGAAATTCATGGTAGCGCTGGAAGAAGTAGTAGAGGCAGACGATGACCATCAGCGGGAAATAGGAGACATAGCCTAAGCACATCAGTTCCGAAAACCATCCCCACGGCACAACCTGCGAGAAGAGCAACGACGGCTGACAGCCAAAGATAGCCTGTTCACAACCGGCAAAGACGTGGTCGAGGTTGGGCAGCACACGGTTCAGTTCGTAGGTATCGGGATACCACCACGACAGGAAAACCATCTGCACAGCGATGCGCAGGAGCATGGTCAGTCGGCATGGTTTGAACCTGTAGATGCCCCATGCCGCCAGGGTAGCGGCAACAAAGGCTGCGCGCAGTCCCAGCATGGCACCTGGATTGACCAGGCGGGGCCATGTCAGCGCCATCATCACCAACGTCAGCAACAGATAGCCCATGGCTATCCATTCAACAGTCAGAAGACCCTTCTTACAGCCAGCCATTTTCGCGATACCATTTAATGCTGCGGCGAACACCCTCTTCCAGTTTCACCTGTGGCTCGTAGCCCAGTTCCTGGCGCGCGGGAGTGATGTCACAACGCCAGTTGCGCTGCCGCATGATGTAATACTTGTCATTATTGAGTGCCGTCACCTTGCCAGTCAACCGCCCGACATACTCGCCGACAAACGTGATGACGCGCAATAGCCAGAGCGGTGCCGTGATGCGAATCCACCAGGGGTTGCCCAACTCACGGCGGATATAGTTGCTGAACGCCGCTGACTGGTACACCTCGCCGTCGGACAGGAAGTAGCGGCGTCCCGTCTGTCCCTTCTCCAAGGCCAGGAAAACGGCCTGCACCACATCGCTGACATAGACGAAGGTGATGTCCTGCTGCTGGAAGCCCACGGCGAAGTCGGTGTGCGACTGGATGCTCTTGGCCATCATGAAGTAGTCGCGCTCACGGGGACCATAGACACCTGTGGGCCTTAATATAATATAAGGTATAGGCTGCGTGTCGAGCCATTGCTCCGCCAGCAGCTTGCTCTCGCCATAGGCAGTATTGGGACGGGGCGTGTCGCTCTCGCGGATTTCCTCGTAGGGCTGCTGTTCGCGGATAGCACCCATGATGCTTAGCGAACTGATGTAGACGAAGCGCCGTAGCGGCATCCGCAAAGCCAGCAGAGCACTCACCAAATGCTTGGTGCCCTCGGTATTGATACGGAAGAAATCCCGCTTATCCAAACACTTCGTCACGCCAGCGGCATGGACCACATAGTCGAACTGATGGCCTGCCAGCTGTTGGTGCAACGCCTCCTGAGAAGAGAGGTTCAGCTCTATGAAGTGGATGCGCTCGTCCTTCAGAAACTGGTGGGAGCTGCTCTTGCGCACAGCCGCCCACACCTCGAAACCCCTGCTAAGGGCCTCCTCAACGATGAACGACCCGATGAAGCCGCTTGCTCCGGTGATTAATATTGAACCTTTCAAAACTTCAATTCTTCAATTTTTCAATTCTTCACTATGGTAAAGTCCAGCTGGCGCTTCTCAATATTGGCCCGAGCCACTTTTATACGCACGGGGTCGCCCAGCTGGTATTTATTATGATGACGACGACCCACCAAGCAGTAGTTGCGCTCGTCGAAGTCGTAGTAGTCGTCATCCAGGTCACGCATAGGCACCATACCCTCGCAGTGGTTCTCGTCTATCTCGCAGTAGATACCATACGACTGGATGCCGCTGATGTGGGCGTCGTACTCGTTGCCTGTCTTGTCGGCCATGAACTCCACCATCTTATACTTGATGCTGTCGCGCTCAGCCTGCTGTGCCGTCTGCTCCATGTCCGAGCAATGTTCGCACAGCTCCTCGTACTTCTCCTGATTGGCAGAGCGCCCGCCGTCCTGATACTTCGTCAGCAGGCGGTGCACCATCGTGTCGGGATAGCGGCGGATGGGCGACGTAAAGTGGGTGTAATATTCGAAGGCCAGACCATAGTGCCCGATGTTGTGGGTCGAATACTTCGCCTTCATCATAGCGCGCAGGGCAACGGTCTCGATGAGTTTCTGCTCCTTCTTGCCCTGACAGTTGTCCATCAGCGCATTCAGCGAACGCGAGATGGCTCCCTTCGTGCCGGCGGTCTTCATCTTGTAGCCGAACTTGACCACAAACTCACGCAGCGTCTCCAACTTCGTGGGGTCGGGCTGATCGTGGATGCGGTAGACGAAAGTCTTCTTGGCTTTTGGCTGCTGGCTTTTGGCTTTTGGCTTTTCCGTCTTCCCGATATGCTCGGCGACGGTGCGGTTGGCCAACAGCATGAACTCCTCGATGAGCTGCGTGGCGTCGTTGCTCTTCTTGAAGTAGGCGCGGGTGGGCTTGCCATTCTCGTCGATGTCGAAATGCAGTTCCTCGCGGTCGAACTTCACAGCCCCGCCCTTAAAGCGGCGCTCACGCAGACATTTTGCCAGCCGGTCAAGGGTTTTAAGGTAAAAGTGAATAGTGAAAAGTGAATAATTTCCTACCGGAGTCCCTTCTTGTGTAGAATCTGCGGTAGCAAATTTTTCATCTTCCATCTTTAATTTTTCATCTTTCATCTTTAATTTTTCATCTTCCAAGATCTCCTGCACTTCCTCGTAAGCATAGCGGCGGTTGCTCTTGATGACGGTATGCACGATGCGGTAATCCTTGACGTTAGCCTCATCGTCGAGCGTAAAGATGACGCTGAAGCACAGCTTCTCCTCGTCAGGGCGCAGCGAACAGATGAAGTTACACAGCCGTTCGGGCAACATCGGTATGGTGCGGTCGACCAGATAGACGCTCGTGGCACGCTTCGTAGCCTCTTTGTCTATCGTGGAACCCTCCTTGACATAGTGGCTGACATCGGCGATATGCACGCCAACCTCCCACAACTTGCCTTGCCTGCGGATGCTGAGCGCATCGTCAAAGTCCTTGGCGTCCTTCGGGTCAATGGTGCAGGTGAAGACGTCTCGGAAGTCCTCGCGGCGCTTGATTTCCTGTTCCGTGATGCCCGCATCTATCTTCTCTGCGGCATCCTCGACATTTTTCGGATACTTGTACGGAAGGCCATACTGCGCCAGGATGGCATGCATCTCGACGTTGTTGTCGCCCTCCTTACCCAGCACGTCGATAACCTCTCCGACGATGTTCTTCGACTCCTTCGACGGCCATTGCGTAATCTTGACCACTGCCTTGTCGCCCGTCTTGCCGCCCTTCAGCTTCTTCTTCGGTATCAGCACGTCGTGCACAAAGATGTTTCCTTCCGTCACGAGGAAGGCATAGTCCTTCTCCACCTTCAGCTTACCCACGGCCTGGTTAACCTTGTGCGACAGAATCTCTACCACCATCGCCTCCTTCATGTGCCGCTCACGACGTGCCATCATAGCCACGCGCACCCGGTCACCATTCATGGCAAACAGCGAGTTACGCTCAGAGACAAAGATGTTCTTGCTGCCGTCATCGGGCTGAAACGAGTTCTTGCCGTTAGCCTTGCGGATGAATGTACCCTCCTGCACCTGCGTCTTCAGGTTCAGCTTGTAGCCATTGTCGCCGTCCTTCGTCAGGAAGTCGTCCCAAGCCATCTCGTCCATCGTCTCCACTGCCAACATCTTGGCCGGATGCGTCGACAGCTTCAGGTTCCTGAATATCTGCTTAAACGAGAACGTCTCGCCCGGATTCTGCTGGAACAATGTCTGCAGCATCTCCACCAAGCGCTGCTTCGTCAGTCGCTTACCACTCTTGTGCTTGCTCATAGTCGTACTGTTTTATAAGTTTTCGACAAAAGTACGAATAAAAAAGGAAAGGACAAAACAAAAACCGATTTTTGTTTTGTCCTTACCGTAGAAAGTGACTTCTTGGCCTGTTATTCCTTCTCGTCGCTCAGCATGTCAAGCAGTTTGGCGCGATAGCCGTGGGGGTCGAAGGAGAGTCCCTGCCTGACCAGGCGCCGGGCCATGCCGATGGTGGCATCGCCCTTGTAGGGGGAGTCGCGTAGTAACATGCCGTAGGCGGCGATACCAGCGGCGAAATAGAAGTCGTCGGAGCGTCCGTTCTTGTTAAACACCTGATGGGTGCTCAGCGTCAACTGCAGGGGTGTGCTCTCGCTTTGCAGCGTCTTCTTGTAGCGGAAGTCGAAGGTGGCGAAGGTCTGGTTAGCGGCAACGGCGGCCTGCTTGTCGAGCACCAGCTCGTAGAGGGCGGTGATGGTCTGCCCAGCACCTATCTCGCCAGCGTCCTTCTTGTCGTTCTCAAAGTCCTCGCGGTTCATGACGCGATTCTCGTAGCCTATCAGCCGGAACTCTTTGACCATCTCGCTGTTGAACGTCACCTGACACTTGGCATCGTTGGCGACGCTGACGAAGCGGTCACGCTCGTGGACGAGCACCTTCATCATCTCGTCCTCGCAGTCTATATAATGATAGGTGCCGTTGCCAGCGTTGCTGACCTGCTCCATCATGGCATCGTTCAGATTGCCGGAACCAAAGCCCAGACAGGTCATGTAGATACCCTTAGCGGCATAGCTCTCCACCATCTCCACCAGGGCCTGGGTGCTGGTGACGCCCACGTTGAAGTCGCCATCGGTGCCCATGATGACGCGGTTGTTCGACGACGGGTCGTAGTTGACCAGCGCCTCCTCGTAGGCCATCTTCAATGCCGTGCCGCCATTCGTACAACCCGACGCCGTCAGTTCGCTGATGGCGGCTTTTATCTTTGCGGCTTCCTTGACAGGTGTCGACTCCAGCAACTTTTTCACCTCGCCGGAGTAGGTGATGATGGAGATGCGGTCGTTGGGCTTCAGCTGGTCTACGAGTGTGGTCAGTCCCGTCTTCAGCAGGGGTAGCTTGTCTTGACTGTACATTGACCCGGAGACGTCAATCAGGAATACGAAGTTAGCCTGCGGCGCCTCGTTGGCCGTCAACTCCTTGCCCTTGATGCCCAAGCGCAGCAGCTGGTGCTCCGCATTCCAGGGGCACTCGCCGACCTCGGCATTGATGGCTACCGTCTCGCTGCCTGTCGGCACGGGGTAGTTAAAGGTAAAATAGTTCAGGAACTCTTCGATGCGCACACTCGACGGCACTATCTTCCACCCCAGACTCTTGTAGCGTCGCATGATGGCGTATGACGCGCCGTCGGCATCGACAGAGAAGGTGGAGACGTGCTGCTGCGAGGTCTTCACAAAGGGGTTGTCGGCAAATTCCTCAAACTGGTCGCCGCTTGCGGCAGGCGTGCCGCCGTCATGGGCGTAAGCCTCATTCTCTTCGTATACCATGTATGCATCGAGATTCTGGTATGACGCATCTTCGTAGCTTCCTTGGCCGCATGCCACGGTCAACAAGCTCATAGCTGCCAGTCCAAAAATGAAATCAATCTTTCTCATACTATTCCTGTTTTTTGTGATTTTGATTGTTGCTTCTATCGCTTAAACGGCAAGGGCATGAAATCCTTGCACTTGTTTTGTGTAAAAAGTGTTAAACAAAAAAAACTTGCCTCCCAAGTGCAAGATTTTGCTTTTTCTGCGTTATATCTAAAAAAGAAACGTAACAATGATGAAAAGGACATACCTATTTATATTATGGGCGACGGCCTTGCTGCTGACGGCAGCATGTGCGAATGACAGCGATATGTTGTCGTATAGTCTGCCACACTTTGACGTTAATTCGGATGCGGCTGGCATCTACGACGGTGAATGGACAGTCAACAAGCAGGTGGTGGACACGGCCCGGCTGGAAATCGGCAGTAGCCTGAAGCTCCGTCTGCCGGAAGACTACCTGACCCGCCTGTGTTTCCCCGACAAGAGCGGAGCAGAAAGCCCGCAACCCCAAGGAAAATCCATAGAGGTCTATCTCTCGACGCAAGGCTATTCGGAACAAATGGAGCTCTACAACTTTTGTTATGCGATATTTGACCAAAAAAATGGAAAGCGGTTTTATAGTATTGGCTATTATTACGCCACTATCACCGATGTCGATTACCGTATCGACCTGCTAAGCAACGACTATGGTAATGCCATCTTCAGGTTAGACACGGGTCTGTGGACGATAGCCATACCCATCAGGGGCTTCCTCATCGTCAACACCATGACCAACGAAGAGCGCGAACAGCCGCTGTCACAGCCCGTCACCATCTACTATAACGCCAAGCAACGCATCAGATAAACAGGTGGTGGTGGAGACAGAAGGACAACTGTTGGAGGCGATACGCAACGGTGAGCGGGCGGCACTACGCAGGCTCTATGAACGCTATGCGGACTATGCCATGGCCATTGGGCTGCGGTATATCCCTGAGCGCGACGAGGTGCGTGACGTCCTGCAAGACAGCTTTGTCAAGATTCTCACCTCTATCCATCAGTTCCGCTACCACGGCGAAGGGTCGCTGAAGGCTTGGGTGAGCCGCATCGTCAGCCACCGCGCCGTCGACTACCTGCGCGAGCACCAGCGCTTCGTGCTGGTCAGCGGCATCCCGGACGAGGCTGACGATACCGCGCCAGACGATTTCCCCGTCGGGACGTCGGAAGCCATGCCGGAAGGCGTGCCGCCCGACGTGCTCATAGAGATGATAGGCCGGCTGCCTGCCAACTACCGCACGGTTCTCAACCTCTTCGTTTTCGAGGGGCGGTCGCACAGGGAGATAGCACAGCTCATGGACATCAAGGAGAGCACTTCGGCCTCGCTATTCTTTAGGGCGAAAAGGATGCTGGCAAGAATGATTAAGGAATACCTCAACGAACAAGAATGAACGAGACGGCTGCGCCCGAAGGATTGTGGGCAGACATCGAGGCCGCACTCCAGCAACAGCCTCAGCCCAATCGGTCCCGTTTCGTAGCTTTGCGACGGTGGGCAGCGGCAGCGTCATTGGCAGCCCTCATGCTGGGTGGCGGCTACCTGCTGTGGGATGGCCACGGCGAGCGCATGGCGGAAAACACGCAAGACGTTATGGCTTCCGACACAGAGCCGACATCTCCAATCCTTCAGAACATCCTGCCAGAGAAGGAAGAGGGTCTTGTCAATACGGTCACGCCCGTCCGTCATCATCTGCTGGCTCAGTATTCTCACGTCGTTGAGCAGGGGACATATAGCGAATCAGACCATCTTGAGCAGCAGGAGGCACCAGCAGAAACAAAAGAAACAGAAGAAATAAAAGAAACAGAAGAAACAGTAACCCACAAGCAGCAGGATAGAGAAAAGACGCAGACAAGCAGCCATCATGCCGTCAGCGGCAGAGCCTCCCACCAGTTCCCCTCTAAGCCTAAGCCGTCCAGCAGAAAGGAAAAGACGTCGCCTACTATTGGCTTATACGCCATGAATGCCATGGGAGCCCAGAACGACCGTAACGGCGCCATCATGGACCCAGGTAAGGC
>CACXAG010000054.1 GCA_902765585.1 uncultured Prevotellaceae bacterium | reverse complement strand
TCGACCGTCGAGCACGACTACATGCTCAACGGCTTTATTGCCAATAGTTACGAAGAGGAATTGCCCAACGCGGACGAAGACCTCTTTGTGAGTTTTATGATGGAACAGAAGGACGTCACAGACGAGGTGTTCCCACAGGTTCAGGCATTACCTTCCAACAAGCGGGCTGACTTTATCGACTCCTTGGAGAACGCCTGGCAGAAGGAGGTTCGCGAGAAGGACTCTACGTTGCGTGTAGAACTCAAGCCGTTCTACGAGGGCAACAAGTACTACCTGACCACTTATCGCGACTTCGAGGACGTCCGTCTGGTATTTGCCGTACCCAAGTCGATGGGTAAGTTTGGGGGCGAGACAGACAACTGGATGTGGCCGCGACAGACGTGCGACTACAGCGTGTTCCGCATCTATGCCGACCCCAAGACCAATGGTCCTGCCAAGTATTCGAAAGACAACGTACCCTATCACCCTCAGTCGTGGGCTCCTGTTGCTATGGATGGCTACAAGCCTGGCGACTTCTGTATGATTATGGGTTATCCTGGCTCCACCAGCCGCTACCTCTCCAGTTACGGCATTCAGGAACGTCGTGACGCCATCAATGCTCCTCGTGCCCAGGTACGTGGTGTGAAGCAGGAAGTGATGCTGCGCCACATGCGTGCCGACGAAGCCGTGCGCATCAAGTACGACTCGAAATATGCCAGTTCGTCGAACTATTGGAAGAACTCGCTGGGTATGAACAAGTGTATCGACTCCATCGGACTCATTCAGCAGAAACGCGACTACGAAGCCCGTATCCGCCAGTTCCTCGACACCGCCAAGGTGGCTGAGGCAGCTGGACTGGACTTCCAGAAGATGGCAGAGCTCTACCAGAAGCGTATGGCTGTCACCCGTGCACGCACGATGTTTATGGAGACTTTCCTGTTGCAGGACCAGTTGTCGTTGCGCAGCATGAGAATACAATGGGGCATGCCCGTCAAGGGGCCTGAGGGCAAGCCTAAGAAACAGTATCATGAGTTCAAGGACAACTCGGAAGATTGGGACTTCGATACGGACCGCGAGATGCTGGTTGCCCTACTCAAGAACTATCGCGAGCAGATGAAGGACAGTGAGTATATCCCCGACTTCTACCAGACCATTGACAAGCAGTTCAAAGGCGACTGCGAGGCTTATGTCAATGCACTCTATAACAAGTCGGTGCTGATGAAAACAGGCAAGCCCATCTATTTCAACAAGAAGAGCTATCAGAAAGACCTGGGCGTGCAGTATGGCCTGTCTATCAGCGAACTGCTCGACAAAATCAGCGACCAGCGTAAAAAGCTGAACAGCGACATAGCCGAGCAAGAGCGTCTGTTGTGTGCTGCCGTCCTGCGCATGGAACAGGAAATGCCCAACTATTCGGATGCCAACTTCACCATGCGCATGACCTATGGTCAGATTGGCGAATATACCCTGGGCGGTCGTCCCTCAGGCTATTACACCACAGCCCGCTCGTTGTGGGAGAAGATGCAGAAGGCTGACGAGAACTTCGAATACTTTGCCGAGCCTGTCATGCACGAGTTGATGGCCCAGAAGGACTTCGGCCAGTATGCTGACTCACTGACGGGTACCATGCAGCTGTGCTTCCTGTCGAACACTGACATCACGGGTGGTAACTCCGGCTCGCCCATCTTCAATGGCAAGGGCGAACTGCTGGGTCTGGCCTTCGACGGCAACTGGGACTCGCTCAGCAGTGATATCTTCTTCGACCGCCAGCTGGCACGCACCATCAATGTCGATGTGCGCTACATGCTGTTCATGATGGACCGCTGGGGACATGCCGACAGGCTGCTGAAGGAAATCAACGCAAAATAACTGATTGACGTACGTCAAAAAAGTAAGGCGGTTCCACACGAAACCGCCTTTTTGTTTCCTTCTTTCCCGCAAACATCATACCTTTGCACTACCATAGTCGAGACGACTAAGTAGTTTTTCAATTCATTAGGTTAGTAGTTATATTTATTTAAGGTAAAGATTATGTTATTAGATTTTCAAACAACGGTCATGTTGGGAATTGTTGCCGTCGCCATGATACTGAGTGTCATTACACTGGTACATACCGACATCCGTTGAGAAAGAGCGCGGAGTGAGCGATTCATACCGCGCTCTTTTTGTTTATAAAATCTAAAATATGCCTTTTTATCATATATTTAACTTAATAAATAACGCAAAAATGCTCAGAATTGCGGAAATGTGCGTAAATTTGCACCCAAATTTGAATTTTTCAGACGCATGAGACAAATAAAGACTATATGCTTGCTGCTGCTGACACTGATAGTGGCTGCGTCCTGCTTGAATTCCAGCAATGATGACGCGTCGTCGCTCTACAGCGATGCCGCCATTACCAGCTTCTCGCTCGGCACGCTGACGCGCTACCAGCACCAGAAGACGGATGCTGGTAACGATACCATCATCAAGACCACCGTCACAGGCAGCTCCTACGATTTCAGCATCGATCAGATCAACCACCGCATTTACAATGCCGACTCGCTGCCTACAGGAACCGATGTCAGCAAGCTGGTGGTAACGCTGTCAACCTATAATGGCGGAACGGTATGGATTCAGGACCTTGAAGACCCTGAGATTGGAATCCTTTACAATTCCACAGACAGTATTGACTTCACGACACCCCGTACGTTCCGAATCTACGCCAACAATGGCAAGGGCTTTTCCACCTATACTGTCAACGTCAACGTCCACCAACAGGAAGCCAACGTGATGAACTGGCAATTAACGGACGAAGTCTATACAGAGAACGAAGGAACCCCTAACCTGCCCGAAGATATCAAGGTGCTTTTAGGCGGTTGTTCTACAGAGCTATACGCCCTATCAACGGACAACAGGTTGATGGTGTCGCGCGACGATGGAGCAACGTGGGAGGAGGACCTGCTGGACGAAGACCCCTCGTTGCTGCCCGTACAAGACCTGTCACTCACCTGCTATCAGATGGGCTATGCCGAGAATACGGATTATGTCGTACTCGTTGGCAACCGCTCCACCGATAGCTACCCACAAGAGCGTACGGCTGTAGTATGGCGCAAGATAGTGGACCATGGAGCCTACGTCCCACAAGGACGCTGGACATACATCACACCAAACTCCGACAATCCCTATCAGTTGCCACGCTTGAAGGATTTGTCCATCGTCAAATATGATGACGGCATCCTGGCCATTGGCGGTGAGGGCATTGGCGGTGCTACCCAGACGCCCTGGTCGCAGCTCTACCAGAGCCGCGATAACGGTATTACATGGAAAGAAAACAGCACCTACCAACTCCCTGCCGGCTTCAACTACGATGCCACTAAGGTTCTGCTGGAAACTGACGGCAAAGCCCTGTGGCTCTACTGCAGCGGCACAGGACAGGTGTGGCGTGGTCAGCTCAACAAACTGGGCTGGGAGAAGTATGAGGAGTGAGAGTGACTGGCAAGCTGACATATAAGAAACTGATAATGAGAGCACTTCTGGTGCTTGTCGCTTATCACTTGTCGCTCATCACTGCCTGGGCACAGACAGAACCGGAGTACCGTATGGAAATCGGTGCCGGCATCGGTACTGTCACTTATTTGGGCGATTTCAATGGAAACATCTTCCGCGAGATGCAGCCCATGGGATCGCTGCTAGCGAAGTACCGCATGAATCCTCGTATGGCACTGGCCATGAATGTGAGCTACGGACAGCTGAAAGGTGCATCGAGGAATGCAGAAACCTATTATCCCGATCTGACTGACTATCGCTTCAAGACCAGTCTGGCAGACGTGGGACTGAGATATGAATACAACTTCTGGCCCTACGGAACTGGGCAGGAGTATCGCGGGGCACAGCGCCTGACACCTTATATATATATAGGTATAGGTGTGACGGTGGCCAAACCCAATTCGACAGAGGTCGCAATGAACATGCCTTTGGGCGGTGGCGTCAAATACAAGATGGCCGACCGCGTCAATTTGGCGTTAGAGTGGACCATCCACTTTACGAGCAGTGATGAATTAGACGGTGTCAAGGACCCATACGGCATCAAGAGTAGCGGACTCTTCAAGAACACTGACTGCTACAGTCATCTGCGCCTGTCGCTGACCTACGACTTGTGGGCGAAGTGTAAGGTATGCCACAACGACCGCGACTGAGAAAAGTAAAAAAGTAAAAAGGCAAGAAAGTAAAAAGTAGATACGATATATGACTACCGAACTGGATATGACCCGCATTCCCCAGCACATCGCCATTATCATGGATGGCAACGGGCGCTGGGCCAACGAACGGGGCAAGGAGCGCAGCTACGGTCATCAGGCCGGAGTGGACACGGTTCGCCGCATCACATCAGAGTGTACGCGGCTGGGTGTCAAGTTTTTAACGCTCTATACCTTCTCTACTGAGAACTGGAACCGGCCTGCCGACGAGATATCAGCTCTGATGGGACTGGTGCTGTCGTCGTTGGAAGACGAGATATTCATGAAGAATAATGTGCGCTTTCGCGTTATCGGCGACATGAAGCGCCTGCCTGATGTGGTGCAGCAGAAACTGCGCGAAACGGAGGAGCATACAGCCAAGAACGATGCCATGACGATGGTCGTGGCACTGAGCTACAGCAGCCGGTGGGAAATCACGGAGGCTGTGCGGCAGATAGTCACAGAAGTTCATGAAATGCAAGAAAACCCCAAGAATTTCATCAAGTGGCTAAAGACTGGTGGTTTCCGTGCGGAGGATGTTACCGAAGAGGTGGTCAGCCAGCACCTGCAGACCAACTTCATGCCCGACCCCGACCTGCTCATCCGCACCGGCGGTGAGGTACGCATCTCCAACTACCTGCTCTGGCAGATAGCCTACTCGGAGTTGTACTTCTGTGATACCTACTGGCCCGACTTCATGGAGGAGGACCTGCACAAGGCCATCGAGAGCTACCAGCAGCGCCAGCGCCGTTTCGGCAAAACCGAGGCACAGGTGGAGAGCGAGGCTTCGCCTCAAAATAACAAATAATAAATAAGAAATAACAAATAAGGATGAAAGTCATCATGAATCGATACATTATATTTTTTATTTTTTATTTTTTATTTAGCGTAAGCGCAACGGCACAGGATGTCATCGTCAACCCCGACATCTCGTATGCCGGCACGCCGCGTAGCTGCGAAATTGGCGGCATCAGCGTCAAGGGCGTTGAGGGCTATGAGGATTTTGTACTCATTGGTCTCTCTGGCTTGTCGGTAGGACAGGTCATCGACGTCCCCGGCACCGAGATTACGGAGGCTGTCAAGCGCTACTGGAAGCATGGCTTGTTCTCGAAGGTAGCCATCACGGCAGACTCACTGGTGGGGTCGAAGATATACCTCTGCATCCATCTGGCCACCCGTCCACGAGTCAGTGCCATCAACTATAATGGCCTGAAGAAGTCGGAGCGTGAGGACATGGAGACGAAGCTCGGCATCATGAAAGGTGCACAGATTACGCCAAACATGATAGACCGTGCCAAAATCCTGGCTAAGAAATACTTTGATGACAAGGGATTTAAGAATGCTGAAATCGAGATTGTCCAGCGCGACGACGTGACGGGTAAGAACGAAGTCATCCTCGACGTCAATATTGATAAGAAGTCGAAGATGAAAGTTCGCCATATCATCCTCCAGGGCAACGAGCAACTGACAGACCAGAAAATCAAGGGTTCGATGTTCAGCAAGGGTGCCTTTGGCAAGATCCACGAGGCCGGCAAGTTTTCAAACTTCTTCAAGGCCAAGAAATATACCCCTGAGCGTTACGATGAAGCCAAGCAGGCGCTCATCGACAAGTATAACGAACTGGGCTACCGCGACGCAACCATTCTGGAAGACTCCGTATGGACCGTCGACGAGAACCACGTCAACGTCCTTGTCAAGGTGGAAGAAGGTCAGCGCTACTACCTGCGCAACATCACATGGGTCGGTAATACCGTCGTCACCAGCGACTATCTGGATCATGCCCTCGGTATGCGAAAAGGTGACATCTATAACCAGAAACTCATGAACAAACGCCTGAAGGAGGACGAAGATGCCGTAGGCAACTACTACTGGAACAACGGTTACCTGTTCTATAACCTGGAGCCTACCGAGGTTAACATCGTTGGCGACAGCATCGACCTTGAGATGCGCATTCAAGAGGGTACACAGGCACACGTCAGCCACGTCCGCATCTTTGGTAACGACCGACTCTACGAGGAGGTGGTACGACGCGAACTGCGCACCAAGCCTGGCGACCTGTTCTCGAAGGATGCTATCCAGCGTTCAGCACGTGAGCTGGCCTCTATGGGACATTTCGACCCAGAGAAGGTGAACCCCGACATCAAACCCAACTACGAGGACGGCACCGTCGACATTAACTGGGAACTGGAACAGAAGTCCAATGACCAGCTGGAGTTCTCGCTCGGCTGGGGACAGACGGGTATCATCGGCCGTGTAGGTATCAAGCTCAACAACTTCTCCATGCGCAACCTGTTCGGCAAGAACAAGATGCACCGCGGCATCATGCCTATTGGCGACGGTGAGCAGCTATCCCTGTCACTCTCGTCCAATGGTAGCTACTATAGTACGGTGTCGGCAGGCTATTCCACAGGATGGTTTGGCGGCAAGCGCCCCAACTCACTTAGTGTCAGCGCCTTCTTCTCCAAGCAAACCGACATCTCCAGCACCTACCGCAATTCAGCATGGATGAACAACTACTATAACTACTACGGTGGTTATGGTATGTATAACACTGGCGTCTACGACTACACCTCGCTCTTCGATGACGACAAGTATATCAAGCTTTTCGGCGCCAGTATCGGCTGGGGTAAGCGCCTCCGCTGGCCGGACGACTATTTCCAGCTCTCTATGCAGTTGGCATATACCCGCTATATGCTGCAAGACTGGAGCTACTTCCTCATCAGCAACGGTAGCTGTAACAACATCAACCTTGGCGTCACACTGGCACGTACCTCGACGGACAACCAGCTGTTCCCCCGCCGTGGTTCCGAGTTCATGGCATCAGTAACCCTGACGCCACCCTGGTCGCTCTTCGACGGCAAGGACTATGAACACCTGGCAACTGCTGAAACCTACCAAAGCGGCAATACCGACCGTTACAACGATGAGCTCCAGCAAAAATACCGTTGGATTGAATACCATAAGTGGAAGTTCAAGACGCGTACCTACACTGCTCTGACGGGAGGCCAGAAGTGCTTCGTGCTCATGACGCGTATCGAACTGGGACTCCTGGGTTCGTATAACAAGTTCAAGAAGTCACCCTTCGAGACCTTCTATGTCGGTGGTGACGGTATGAGCGGCTACTCTACCAGTTATGCCGAAGAGACCATCGGACTGCGCGGTTACGACAACGGTTCGCTGACGCCCTACGGTGCTTCAGGTTATGCCTACGACCGTTTCACCCTTGAGGTTCGCTATCCGTTCCTGCTGGGTAATACCACCATCTATGGATTGGGATTCCTGGAAGGCGGTAACGCATGGACAGAAACCCGCAACTTCAACCCCTTCGACATCAAGCGCTCTGCTGGCGTAGGTGTCCGCATCTTCCTGCCTATGGTTGGGCTAATGGGTATCGACTGGGCATACGGCTTCGACAAGCCCTACATTACGTCCACCAACAAGGGTGGCAGCCAGTTCCACTTCATTCTCGGACAGGAGTTCTAATGCGGCCTACGGCCTAAATAATAAACGACGAGAAAAAAGAACAAACGACTATCAATTAAAATACGAATGACGATGAAGAAGTTAAATATTGGACGTTGCCGTAAGGCTTTATTATTTATTATTTTTTCTTTTTTATTTAGCCCCGCAGAGGCGCAGAAGTTTGCGCTCATCGACATGGACTACATCTTTAAGAACATCCCTGCCTACGAGCGAGCCAACGAACAGCTCAACCAGGTGTCGAAGAAGTGGCAGGCTGAAGTGGAGGCCCTGCAAATAGAAGCCCAGACACTTTACAAAAACTACCAGAACGAGGTCGTCTTCCTCTCACAGGAACAGAAGAAAGCTCGTCAGGACGCTATTGTGGCCAAGGAGAAGGAGGCTGCCGACCTGAAGAAGAAATACTTTGGTCCTGAGGGCGAGCTCTTCAAGAAGCGCACGGCGCTTATCACCCCCATCCATACCGAGATCTACAATGCCGTCAAGGACATTGCCGACCTCCGCGGCTACCAACTCGTGCTCGATCGCGCCAGCGACCAAGGCATCATTTTCGGTTCACCCAAGATCGACATCTCCAACGAGGTACTCAGCAAACTGGGATATGCCAATTAAACCGTCAGCGCATCAGCACGTCATAACGACATAACGATGTAACGAGACATCAAGTAATAACAAAAATAAAAAAAGAATTAAATTATGAAGAAGATTATTCTCTGCGCAATCTGCGCCATCTGTGGTTTCACCGCTGCCAACGCACAGGGCAAGTTCGGCCACGTCAATTCACAGGAAATCATCCAGGCTATGCCTGAGTTCACCAAGTTCCAGGCTGACATGAAGCAGCTGGGTGAGCAGTATGAAGGTGAGCTGAAGAGCATGCAGACAGAATTCCAGAAGAACCTCGAAGAGTATGACAAACTGCCTGAGAACACTCCCGAACCTATCAAGAAGCGTAAGGAGCAGAGCCTGCAGGAGTCACAGCAGAAGATTCAGCAGTTCTATCAGGACAGCCAGCAGGCACTGAACAAGGAACAGAACGAGAAGATGCAGGTCATCACCACTAAGGTGCTCGACGCTATCAAGGCTGTCGGTCAGGCTGGTGGCTACGTCTACATCATGGACACCGCACAGGGCATTCCCTACATCTCAACGACACTCTCTACCGATGTCACCAAGGACGTTAAGACCAAGTTGGGTCTGAAGTAAGACACTACAATTATCTAAGGCGTAATCACTATGCTGAAGAAAGCAACACTCATATGGCTGCTGGCTCTTGTTGGGCTGGCAGCTTTTGCACAGACAGACGGGCCAGGCAGTGCCCTGCGCTTCGGTTACCTGAGCTACGACAGCGTCATTGTATCCATGCGCGAGTATGCCGACATGCAGCAGAGCATGGAACAACTGCGTGCCCAGTATGCTGCCGAGCAGCAGCGCGTCGAGGATGACTTCAACAAGAAGTACGAGGAGTTCTTAGACGGACAGGCTGCCTTTCCTAAGACCATTCTCCAGAAGCGTCAGAGTGAACTGCAGGAAATGCTGGACCGCAACATCGCTTTTAAGCGCCAAAGCCAGCAACTGCTGGAGCAGGCCGAAGCCGAACAGCGCCAAGCCCTGCTACAGTTGATAGGTGCTGCCGTGAAAGCCATCGGCATGGACCGCGGCTATGCCTTCATTCTGAACACCGACGCCAATGCCACACCCTGGCTCAACCCCGCTATGGGCGAAGACATCACCGACGACGTCAAAGAGTTCCTCAAGTAAAACCCCGTTCTATGCTTAGTGCTACTCCAGGGCCTATAGGCATTTTCGACAGCGGCTACGGCGGACTTACCATCTTGCACGGTATCCGCCAACTTTTACCTCGGTACGACTACTTGTATCTGGGTGATAATGCCCGTACACCCTACGGCACACGCTCATTCGATGTTGTCTATGAGTTCACCCGACAGGCTGTCACCCGGCTGTTCGAGCTGGGCTGCCACCTGGTCATCCTCGGCTGTAACACCGCCTCAGCAAAAGCCCTACGCAGCATCCAGCAGAACGACCTGCCACGACTCGACCCTTCGCGTCGCGTCTTAGGCGTCATACGTCCTACGGCAGAAGTCATCGGTTCGCTGACGCAGAGCCGACATGTCGGCATCTTTGCCACCGAAGGAACCATCAAGAGCGAGTCGTATAATCTGGAGATTCATAAGCTATTCCCCGACATCCAAGTGTCAGGTGTTGCCTGTCCTTTCTGGGTGCCGCTGGTAGAGTATAACGAGGCTGATAGCCCTGGTGCCGACTATTTTGTCAAGAAGCGTATCGACCAGCTGATGCTCTTAGACCCGGAAATAGACACTGTCATTCTCGGTTGTACACACTATCCGCTGCTGCTACCCAAGATTCACAAGTACATCCCACGCGGCATTCGTATTGTCGCTCAGGGAGAGTATGTGGCTACGGCCCTGCAACAGTATTTTGTCAACCATCCCGACATGGAATGCCGTTGCACCAAGGGAGGCCAGGTACACTACTTGACTACTGAAAACGCAGACAAATTCCGGGAGTCAGCACAACTCTTCCTGCACGAAACCGTCGACGTCGAGACCATTACTTTAGGTTGACGTTAGAGAGAACTTTTTGAGTAGCGCCAGTCATCTGCTGAACAAAGGCACCTGACTGGCGTCCTTTTTCTGCGATGCTCTCGGGCTGGTCTACGAACTGCTGCATGATGCGTCGGAAGTCATCGGCATGCTGTATTTCCATACCGCCTCCACAGGCCTTCAAACCCTGGGCCTCCATGAAGCGTTCATTGTTCGGACCGAAGATGACGGGAACATCCCATACGGCCGCCTCCAGCGTGTTATGGATGCCAACGCCAAAACCACCACCGACATAGGTGACATCAGCATAGCGGTAGATGCTACTGAGCAGTCCGAAACAGTCGATGATAAGGACGTCAGCATTGGATAGTTTTTCTAGGTTCTCTTGTTTTTCTTGATTATCTAGAGAGGAATAGCGCACTACCTGGCGGCCTTCCAGCTGCTTCTCTATCTGTTGCAGATGGTCCTCGCCGATGACGTGGGGAGCAATAATGAGTTTCCAGTCCCTGTGCTCATTGAACCACGGAATGAAAATCTCCTCATCGGGCTGCCACGAAGAGCCTGCGACGAAAACCTTGGGCTTGTTCGCATCTCTGACCTCTGACTTCTTACCTCTCACCTCTATGAAAGCCTCAACAATAGGCAACTGTTTGGCAGCAGCCTTGATTTGCAGCACGCGATCAAAACGGGTGTCGCCAACAACAGTGACGTTATTGATGCCAAGCTTGGCCAACAGGTCGCGGCTGACATCATTCTGGACAAAGAAGTGGGTAAAGCACTTCAGCACATGACCATACTGCCGGCCATACCAGCGGAAGAACACCTGGTCAGGACGGAAGATGCTACTGACGCTATAGACGGGCACACCACGATGCTTGAGGATGTGCAGGTAGTTGTACCAGAACTCATACTTGATGAAGAACGCCATCACAGGGCGGATGGTACGCAAGAACCTGCGGGCGTTGGTGATAGTGTCCAACGGCAGGTAGCATATCAGGTCGGCGCCTTCATAGTTCTTGCGCACTTCATAGCCTGAGGGCGAGAAGAACGTCAGCAGAATCTTGTACTCTGGATGCTCGCGACGCAGCTGTTCCATCAGCGGACGTCCCTGTTCAAACTCACCCAGCGAGGCGGCATGGAACCATACATACCGAGCCTGCGGGTCGACATGCTGGCGCAGGTAGCGGACAGCATTGCGCTCGCCACGCCACATCTTGCGCACCTTTTCGCTGAAAAGGCTTGTGACGATGACGCCCAGTTGGTAGAGATAGATGACTAAATTATACAAAGTATTTCGTTATTACGTTATTACGTTATTTCTACCAAAGAATTATCCCAGGACCTCTATGGCGCGCTGCATACGTCGGAGCGTCTCTTCCTTGCCGAGGAAGGCAGAGAGTTCGTACATGTCAGGGCCCTGACCCGTGCCGACAAGGGCGATGCGCCATGCATTCCAAGGCTTGAAGCCCGTCTGTTCCACCCACGGGTCGACAACGGCTTTCTGACCTTCCACGCTCCAGTCGTTAATGGTTTCCAGCACGGCTTGCATCTGGCGCATCTGGTCTGCTGTTTGCTCGTTCCAGTTCTTGCGGATAAATTTGTCGCCCTCCCGGTCAAAGTCAGTGGGAGCCACGAAGAAGAACTTGGTAAGCGGCCAGAGGTCACTGGGGAAGGAAACGTTACGCTTCCTGGTGTTGCCCTGTTTGTCCACCACTTCGATGACCTTGGTTTTCATCATGCGCACCACTTCGGCTTCCTGCTCGGCAGTGGCCGTAATACCATTCTCCTTCAGCACCTTGTCGAAGGCAGGACACCAATCGCTGTCCGGACGCTGCAGAAGGTACTGGCGGTTGAACCATTCTGCCTTCATAAAGTCAAACTTGGCACCATTCTTCGAACACTTGGAGATGTCGAAAAGGTTGACCATCTCGTCCAAAGTCATCATTTCCTGATCGTTGCCAGGACTCCAGCCCAGTAGAGCCAGGAAGTTAATGACGGCTTCGGGCAAGTAGCCTTGCTCGCGATAGCCTGAACTGACTTCGCCAGTCTTGGGGTCATGCCATTCCAAGGGGAATACGGGGAATCCCAGCTTGTCGCCGTCACGCTTGGAGAGCTTGCCGTTACCGACGGGCTTCAGCAGCAGGGGCAGATGGGCAAACTGCGGCATGGTGTCCTCCCAACCGAAGGCACGATAGAGCATGACGTGCAGCGGTGCCGACGGTAGCCACTCCTCGCCGCGGATGACGTGAGAAATCTCCATCAAGTGGTCATCGACGATGTTGGCCAGATGGTACGTCGGCAACTCGTCGGCACTCTTGTAGAGCACCTTGTCGTCGCAGATGTCACTTTTTACACGAACCTCGCCACGGATGAGGTCGTTGACCAGAATCTCCTGGCCGACCTCCACCTGGAAGCGCACCACATACTGCTGCCCCTCGGCTATGAGGCGGTCTACCTCCTCCTTCGGCAGCGTCAGCGAGTTGCGCATCTGGCTGCGGGTGTGGCAGTCGTACTGGAAGTTCTGGATTTCAGCGCGCTTCTGTTCCAGTTCCTGCGGAGTGTCGAAGGCGATGTATGCCTTGCCATTGTCCAACAGCTGCTGCACATATTTCTTGTAGATGTCGCGGCGCTCGCTCTGACGGTAGGGACCCTTGTCGCCACCAAACGACACGCCCTCGTCGAACTGGATGCCCAGCCACTTGAAACTCTCTATGATATATTCCTCTGCCCCCGGCACAAAGCGCGTAGAATCAGTATCCTCGATGCGGAATACCAGGTCGCCGCCATGCTGGCGGGCAAACAGATAATTATATAATGCGGTACGTACACCGCCAATATGCAACGCGCCTGTAGGACTGGGCGCAAAACGTACTCTTACTCTTCTTTCTGACATAATTTCTATAATTTTGCTGCAAAGGTAATCATTTTTTTTTTATTTTTTGTATCTTTGCACCAAAATTGCGTACATTATGAGCAATCTCAACCTCAAGGAAAACAATATGCTGCGCGACATCATCATACGTTCAGCACTTGTCATTGCTACGGTAGCTATTGTCGTATGGGCCCTGCCACACGATAAAAACAATATTTTTCACGTCGAAGAGGGAAAACCCTGGAAATATGTCGACATCACCGCTCCCTTCGACTTCCCCGTCTATAAGTCCGACAAGGTCATCATGCAGGAGCGCGACAGCGTCTTGCGGCAATACGAGCCCTATTATAAATATAATGAGGAGAAAGGACCGCAGATGGTCAAGAAGTTTGCCACCGACTATGCCGACGGCATTCCCGATGTCCCCGACTACTTCGTCACCCTCATCAGCAGCAGGCTGCAGGCCCTCTATGACCATGGCATCATGGAGTCCAGGGAGTATGACGAACTGCGCAGCGATACCTCGTCCATGATACGCATCGTCAGCAAGAAACAGGCTACCAGCGAGTCTATCATGAACATCTATTCCACCAAGAAGGCCTACGAGCAACTGTTTACCGACCACCAGCTGTCAGCGCTGCGGCAACAACTGCAGAAGTGCAACCTCAACAACTATATCGTCCCCAACCTGACCTACGACCGCGAGCGCAGCGAGACCAGCAAGAACGAGCTCATCTCCTCCATCCCGCTGGCCAGCGGATTCATACAACAGGGCGAGAAGATTGTCGACCAAGGCGAGATTGTCACTGAACAAACGAAACGCATCATTGAGTCGTACATGCGTGAGAATGACCGGCGCAGCCAGGACAAGACGCAGAACCAGATATCGCTGATGGGACAGATACTCTATGTCTCCATCCTCATGATCTGCTTCACCGTCTACCTCTCGCTCTACCGCAAGGACTATTTCGAGAAGCCGCGCAGCATCACCATGCTCTATGCCCTCATCATCATCTTCACCCTGCTGACGGCACTGCTCATACGCAACACCTTCGTTCACGTCTATATCCTGCCCTACGCCATGGCGCCCATCTTCATACGCGTCTTCATGGACTCCCGCACGGCATTCATGACGCACGTCATCATGATACTCATCTGCGCACTCATGCTGCAGCACCCCTTCGAGTTCATCGTCGTGCAGACCGTGGCAGGCCTCGCGGCCAGTCGCTGCGCGAACTGTCGCAGCGCTCACAGCTCTTCCGCTCGGCCATCGTCATCTCACTGGCAGCCATAGCCGTCAACCTGGCCTTCGACTGGAGCCGCGCCACCGCCCTCACGCAGATTGACTACAGCACCTACAATTATCTTATAGCCAACGGCATCGCCCTGCTCTTCGCCTATCCCCTGCTCTACATCATCGAGAAAGCGTTCGGATTCACCAGCGACATCACGCTCATCGAGCTGTCCAACACCAACAATCCCCTGCTGCGGCGCATGAGCGAGGTGGCACCGGGCACCTTCAACCACTCCATACAGGTGGCCAACCTGGCAGGCGAGATAGCCAACAAGATTGATGCCAAGGCACAGTTGGTGCGCACGGGAGCCCTCTACCACGACATCGGCAAACTGGCCAACCCCATCTACTTCACCGAAAACCAGTCGGGCATCGACCCGCACGAGATGCTGACTGACATCGAGAGCGCCCAAATCATCATCAGCCACGTCACCGAGGGACTGAAGATGGCCGACAAGTACAATCTGCCCAAGGTCATCCGCAACTTCATCGCCACCCACCACGGACAGGGCAAGGCGAAGTTCTTCTATATCCGCTATAAGAACGAGCATCCCGATGAACCGGTCGACGAC
>CACXAG010000053.1 GCA_902765585.1 uncultured Prevotellaceae bacterium | reverse complement strand
AAAAAATAAAAAGATGAAGATATTATTGTTAGGCAGTGGCGGGCGCGAGCACGCACTGGCATGGAAGATTGCTCAGAGCAACAAGTGTGAGAAACTGTATATTGCCCCGGGCAATGCTGGAACGGGCAACTGTGGGGAATTCGCATCGCCACACTCCGCTCCGACGGAGAATATCCCCATGAAGGCCGACGACTTCGAAGCTGTCAAGGCATTCTGCGTGGAGAAAGGCATCGGCATGGTGGTGGTAGGCCCCGAAGACCCGCTGGTAAAGGGCATCTACGACGACCTGAAGGCTGACGAGCGCACCAGGCATATCCCCGTCATCGGTCCGTCGAAGGCTGGTGCCGTGCTGGAGGGCTCGAAGGACTTTGCCAAGGCATTCATGATGCGCCACAACATCCCCACGGCGCGCTATGAGACATTCGACGGCGAGCATCTGGAAGAGGGTTTGGCCCTACTGGAAACGCTCCAGGCTCCCTACGTGCTGAAGGCCGACGGTCTGTGTGCCGGCAAGGGTGTGCTCATCCTGCCGACGCTGGACGAGGCCAAGCGCGAACTGAAGGACATGCTGGGCGGCATGTTCGGCAATGCCAGCAGCCGTGTGGTCATCGAGGAGTTCATGAGCGGCACGGAATGCTCTGTGTTCGTGCTGACGGACGGCGACCACTACAAGATACTGCCCGAGGCCAAGGACTACAAGCGCATTGGTGAACACGACACGGGTCTGAACACCGGTGGCATGGGCAGTGTAAGCCCCGTGCCCTTCGCCACCAAGGAGTGGATGCAGAAGGTGGAAGACCGCATCATCCGTCCTACCGTCGAGGGACTGAAGGCCGAGGGTATCGACTACAAGGGCTTTATCTTCTTTGGCCTCATCAATAGGACTAACACGCCCAGCGGTGAGCCGGAGCCCTACGTCATCGAGTACAACTGCCGTATGGGGGACCCCGAGACGGAGAGCGTCATGCTGCGACTGAAGAGCGACATCGTAGACCTGCTGGAGGGTGTGGCTGAGGGAAACCTCGACCAGCGTACCATTGCGTTTGACGACCGTGCTGCCGTCTGTGTCATGCTGGTCAGCGGTGGCTATCCCCAAGCCTACCAGAAGGGCTACCCCATCACGGGCATCAACGACGTGGAAGGCTCCATCGTCTTTCATGCCGGAACGGCGTTGAAGGACGGTCAGGTGGTGACCAATGGCGGTCGCGTCATCGCCGTCTGCAGCTACGGCAAGGACAAGGCCGAGGCTCTGCAGAAGTCTTTCGAAGAAGCACAGAAGATTCAGTTTACGGACAAGTACTTCCGTCGTGACATTGGACAGGACCTGTGAACAAGCGGTTACAGAATAAGATAGCAGAGAGCAAGCTGGCATTGCCGGTGACAGAGGTCTATGCCATTGTCATCTGGCTGCTATGCGGACTCGTCACCAATCAATGGTGGCTGCAGTTCGGATGTTTTATTTTGTCTTCCTACCTGATGGCGGAACTCAACAACATCAACGTCCTCATCCGCATCTATTCCCGCATGGTCAGCTGCACATTCCTGGTACTGTCATGCGCTGCCTGCTTCCTGTTCCCGCTACAACAGGGTGCTATCCTGCAGCTCTGCTTCGTCGGTTTCCTCTCCATCCTGTTTATGGGTCACGACAAGGAGAGTACGGGAGCAGCCTATTATGCCTTCCTGGTGCTGGGCATCGGCAGCATGGCCTTCGTACAGATAGTCTACTTCCTACCTCTGTTCTGGCTCCTGATGGGCACCAATCTCCAGATGCTCTCCTGGCGTACGTTCAGTGCCTCGCTGTTAGGACTGCTGACTCCCTACTGGCTTGGGGCGTGCTGGCTGGTTTGGCAGGAAGACTTTTCGCCAGTTGTCGACCACTTCAGTCAACTGGCTGACTTCAGCTCGTTGGTAGACATCAGGCTGCTGACGCTTAACCAACTGGTATTCTTTGCCGTACTATGCCTGCTTACCGCCACGGGCATCATCCACTACATCAGAAGCCATCATGGCGACAAGATACGCGTCCGGCTGCTTTATGGCTTCTTTGCATGGGTCGCCATCTTCAGCCTCATGCTGACAGTCGTCCTGCCCCGGCACTACGACGCCTTGATACGCATGGCCATTGTCTGTACGGCTTCGCTGCTGGCACACTTCATCGCGCTGACTTCCACCAAGATAACCAACATAGCATTCTTCGTCGTTGTCGGGGGACTGCTGCTTCTAACCGGCTACAGCCTATGGACGCTCTTATAGCCCTTCTCATCAGCTACGGCTATTGGGGAATGTTCCTGACGGCCTTCGTCGCTGGTTCGTTCTTTCCCTTCTCCAGCGAAGCCGTGATGGCTGGTCTGTTGGCTGCCGGGCTGGACCCTTGGGGCCTCATCATCTACGGTACGGCGGGCAACGTGCTGGGCGGTATGTTCAACTACAGCGTAGGCCGCATGGGACGTTTGGAGTGGATAGAGAAGTACCTGCATGTCAAGCAGCGGGACCTGGACCGTGCCACCCGCTTCATGGCGGGACGCGGTGCATGGATGGGATTCTTTGCCTTTGTGCCCATCCTGGGCTCAGCCATCACCATCGTCTTGGGCCTGATGCGTGCCAACCTGCCCATCTCGCTGGTCAGCATCACGCTGGGCAAATTCCTGCGATACGTGCTGCTTGTCTATGGCGCCAACCTGCTTATTGGTTAAAAAAAGTAAAAAAGTAAAAAGGTAAAAAAGTAAAAAGTAAAGTAATCATAAAGTTCAAAGTTCAAAGTACAAAGTTCAAAGTAAAAGAAGTAACTTTGCAAGTTAGAATATAAAAAATCATACAAGAGATAAGAAGGAATGAAACAATTCAGACTTGTGGACAACATCATGGGCTGGCTGGCATTTGCCATCGCTGCCTTTGTGTACTGCTCCACCATCGAACCGACGGCATCCTTCTGGGATTGCCCCGAATTTATTTCCACTGGTTACAAACTTGAAATCGGTCACCCGCCCGGTGCACCGTTCTTCATGCTCACGGCAAACCTCTTCTCGCAGTTTGCCAGCGACCCCACCCATGTGGCCTACATGGTGAACATGATGAGTGCCCTGCTCTCGGCAGCCACCATCCTGTTCCTCTTCTGGACCATCTCGCATCTGGCACGACGCCTGCTCATCAAGCAGGAGGACTTCCGTGCCGCCAGCACGCTGGGTGAGCTGTCGTGGGGCAAGATTATCGCTATCGAGGCCTCAGCCTTAGTGGGCGCGCTGATATACACCTTCAGCGACACCTTCTGGTTCTCGGCTGTCGAGGGTGAGGTCTATGCCTACTCATCGGCCTTTACTGCCGTAGTATTCTGGCTTATCCTGAAGTGGGAGGATCATGCCGACGAGCCGCATGCCGACCGCTGGCTGGTGCTCATCATGTATATGACGGGCCTCTCCATCGGCGTGCACCTGCTGAACCTGCTGTGTCTGCCGGCCATCGTACTCGTGTACTACTACAAGAAGTTCCCGACCGACGACCCGAAGCGCGACCTGAAAGGCTCTTTGATAGCCCTGTTCATCTCGGTGATCATCCTGGCTGCCGTGCTCTACGGCGTCGTTCCCGGCATCGTACAGGTGGGCGGCTGGTTCGAGCTGTTGTTCGTCAACATGCTGGGCTGTCCGTTCAATACGGGCGAGATCGTCTATATCATCCTGCTCATCGGCATCATCATCTGGGCCATCTACGAGACCTATAACGACCTCAACCAGAAGCGTCAGAACGTGGCCTTCCTGCTGGCAGTCGCCATGTTGGGTATTCCGTTCTACGGCCATGGCTGGATGTCAGTCATTATCGGTATCGTCGTACTGGCCGTGATGTGGTATATCCTGGGCTATCAGCGAAAGGT
The DNA here is from genome assembly GCA_902765585.1 of uncultured Prevotellaceae bacterium. GTDB lineage: Bacteria > Bacteroidota > Bacteroidia > Bacteroidales > Bacteroidaceae > Prevotella. The sequence goes on along the minus strand of CACXAG010000053.1, from coordinate 11,255 downwards.
AAATGGCCAGAAGCCGACAGCGCTGGTTTCTGCTCGCATCAAGAACACGTCGTTGCTCTGCATGCTCATGCTGATGATTGGCTACTCGTCGTACGCCCTCATCGTCATCCGTTCGGCAGCCAACCCGCCCATGGACCAGAACTCGCCCGAGGACATCTTTACGCTGGGTGAGTACCTGGGTCGCGAACAGTACGGCCAGCGCCCGCTGTTCTACGGTCAGGCCTACACGTCGCAGGTGGCATTGGAGAAGGACGGCGAATACTGCAAGCCCGTCATGAAGAAGGGCGACCCCGTGTGGCAGCGTAAGGAGAAGGCATCAGCCGACGAGAAGGACGAATACTTCATCCTGCGCACCAAGGACGAATACCAATATGCCCAGAACATGCTGTTCCCCCGCATGTATAGCTCCGCCCATACCAGTCAGTATGAGAGCTGGATGGGTGGTGTCGACGGTCGTGAGGTACACTTCGACCGCTGCGGTGAGGACGTGACGGTGAAGGTTCCGTCACAGTTTGAGAACCTGCGCTTCTTCATCTCCTACCAGTGTAACTTCATGTACTGGCGCTACTTCATGTGGAACTTCGCCGGTCGCCAGAACGACCTGCAGGGCAACGGCGAGCCAGAGCACGGCAACTGGCTCAGTGGCTTCAGCTGGTTTGACAACTGGCGCCTGGGTGACCAGGAGCTGCTGCCTGACGAGTTGAAGGAGAACAAGGGACATAACGTCTTCTACTGTCTGCCGCTGCTGTTAGGACTGATTGGTCTCTTCTGGCAGTCGCTGGCCAAGCATCACGGCTCCGCAACGGACCAGACTGGTATCCGCCAGTTCTGGGTGGTGTTCTTCCTGTTCTTCATGACTGGTCTGGCCATTGTCTTCTACCTGAACCAGACACCGTCGCAGCCTCGTGAGCGTGACTATGCATACGCTGGTTCGTTCTATGCCTTCGCCATCTGGTGCGGACTCGGCGTAGCTGCCATCATCGAACTGCTGAAGCAGCGCCTCAAGAAGGTCAATCCGATGATGATCGCCAGCATCGTTTCTATCGTCTGTCTGTTGGTGCCCATCCAGATGGTCTCGCAGACATGGGACGACCACGACCGCTCAGGACGCTATACCTGTCGTGACTTCGGTCAGAACTACCTGATGTCGCTGCAAGACGAGACCGTCGTTGACGGTCAGTCCGTGCCTACTTATCCCATCATCTATACCAACGGCGACAACGACACCTTCCCGTTGTGGTACAATCAGGATGTCGAGGGTGTGCGCACCGATACCCGCGTCTGCAACCTCAGCTACCTGCAGACCGACTGGTATATCGACCAGATGCGCCGTCCGGCCTACGACTCTCCATCGGTGCCTATCACGTGGCAGCGTATTGAATACTGTGCCGGCACCAACGAGTATGTCTCCATCGAGCCGCGCATGAAGGAAGTCGTACTCGAGCACTACCGCGAGAATCCGGAGATGGCCCGTGAGCAGTTCGGCGACGACCCCTTCGAGCTGAAGAACGTGCTGAAATACTGGGTACGCTCCAAGAACAAGGACCTGCATGTCATCCCCACCGACACCCTGTATATGACCATCGACAAGGAAGCCGTCCGCAAGAGCGGCATGATGATGGCTACCGACAGCATTCCCGACCGCATGGTCATCTCGCTGAAGGGTAAGAGTGCCCTCTACAAGGGTGACCTGATGATTCTGGAGATGCTGGCTGAGTGCAACTGGACACGACCCATCTATGTGGCAGTATCCGTGGGCGAGGACAACTATATCAACCTGGGTAACAACACCATCACCGAGGGTCTCGTCTACCGCATTACGCCGTTCACCACCAACAACGACGGCAAGCCCATCGAGGGTGTGAAGAGCTTCGACACGAAGCGCACCTACGACAATGTGATGCACCGCTTCAAGTTCGGCGGCATCGACAAGCCTGGCATCTACCTCGACGAGACGGTGATGCGCATGTGCTATACCCACCGCCGCATCATGGCCCATCTGGCTCTGGCACTGGCTACAGACGGTAAGAACAAGGAGGCTGAGGAGGTGCTCCGCTATACCGAGAAGCAGATACCGGCCTACAATGTTCCCCACAGCTACAGCTCGGGATCGATGGATATGGCACGGACATGGGCTACTATCGGCAACCAGAAGGAGTCGTTAGCCATCCTCGACGCCCTGTGGAAGAACAGTTCTCAGTATATGCGCTGGTACTGCAACCTCGACCAGGCCCGCTTTGAATCTTCCAGCAACGACTGCGCCATGCACCTCTACATCATGCAACAGCTGTTAGGGCTGGGCGACACCTTCGACCAGAAATGGTCGGAACGCCGTATGCATGAGCTGGGCACCATCATGGAGACATACGAGTCGAGGGGCGGTCGTCTCGGATATTAAAGGTAAAAGTGAAAAGTGAATAGTGAATAATTTGCTACCGCATTCAAAAGGAAAAGTAATCATAAAGACAAAGATCAAAGTTCAAAGTTAAATGATTATCGAGCAGCCCTCCATCTGGCTACGGTGGTTATATCCTAAGGCACTATGGCGTATGGACCGTCACGAGAAGGCCGTCTACCTGACCTTCGACGACGGTCCCATCCCAGAGGCCACGCCTTGGATTCTTGACATACTGAAGCAGTATGACATCAAGGCCACCTTCTTCATGGTAGGCGACAATGCCCGGAAATATCCCGAACTGCATCAGCGTGTCGTTGACGAGGGACACCGTATCGGTAATCATACGCACAACCACATCAGCGGCATCCGCTACTCCATCCACGACTACAGCTATAACGTGGAAAAGGCCAATGCGTACCTGAAGACAAACCTGGTACGCCCCCCTCACGGTTGGATGCGTCTCGACCAGTATGCATGGCTCAGCAGGAAGTTCAAGATTGTCATGTGGGACCTCGTGACGCGCGACTATTCGAAGTGGATGACTGCCGACGACGTGCTCAACAATGTCAAGCGCTATGTCCGCAACGGCAGCATCATCACCTTCCACGACTCGCTGAAGTCCATCGACAAGCTGCGCACCGCCCTGCCTGCCGCCATTGAGTGGCTGCGTGACGAAGGCTACGCATTTAAGGTATTCCAATAAACAATAAACGTGAAACAATAAACAATAAACAAACTACGTAAAGAAATTATGAAGAGTATTTTAGAAGGACGTCCTGCCCTGCAGCAGGAGATTGAGAAGATTGCCGAGGTAGCGGGCTACCTCTGGCAGAACGGATGGGCCGAGCGCAACGGCGGCAACATCACCGTCAACATCACTGAGTATGCCGATGCTGAGATACGCCAGTTGGCACCCATCAGCGACGTCATCCAGATTGGCGTCACGCTGCCTGCCCTGAAAGGCTGCTACTTCTATTGTAAAGGTACGGGCAAGCGCATGCGCGACCTGGCACGCCGTCCTATGGACAACGGCAGCATCATCCGCATCCTCGACGACTGCGCCTCGTATGTCATCATCGCCGACAACCCCGTGATGCCGACGTCTGAGCTGCCAAGCCATCTGACGGTGCACGCCAAGCAGATTGCCGACGGCACAGGCTATAAGGCCACCGTACATACCCACCCCATCGAACTCGTCGCCATGAGCCATTCCAAGAAGTTCTTAGGCAAGGACGTGCTGACAAAGATTCTCTGGTCGATGATTCCCGAGACCAAGGCTTTCTGTCCCCTGGGCCTGGGCATCGTCCCCTACGAGCTGCCAGGTTCCACCCTGCTGGCTGATGCCACGCTGCGCGAGCTGGAGGACTACGACGTCGTACTGTGGGAGAAACATGGTGTCTTCGCCAAGGGTACTGACGTCATGGACGCCTTCGACCAGATTGACGTGCTGTCCAAGGCTGCCAAGATTTACATCGATGCCAAGTGCATGGGCTTCGAGCCCGAGGGTATGAGCGACGAACAACTCAAGGAGATGACTGTCGCCTTCAACTTGCCGAAGTAACGATGAAGAACTGTAGATTTGTCCTCCTGCTGTTGTGCTGCTGCGCGACCCTTGTCATGCGCGGCCAGATGGTCGACCCCGTCCGCTTCACCTCCCAACTGCGAATACTCAGTGCTGACAAGGGCGAGGTGGTGTTTACCGGCACCATCGACAGTGGCTGGCATGTCTACTCTACTGACATCGGTAGCGGCGGCCCCGTCGCCGCTACCTTCCATGCTGACCGTCTCGAAGGTGTCGAAACGGTGGGCAGTCTGCAGCCCCGCGGAAAGGTCATCAGCCAGTATGACAAGATGTTCGACATGGAGCTGCGCTACTTCGAGCACCAGGTCACCTTCGTCCAGCCGCTGCATTTTACGCGCCAGCAGTACCTGATAGACTGCTACTTGGAGTATGGCGCCTGCAACGACGAGATGTGCCTGCCTCCCACCAGCGTTGAGCTGAAGACGTCGGGCACCCTTCCTGCCCCCAAGCAGCCAACAGCCGACACCGACTCCAAGAATGACGCCCACAGTGTTCCCGGCAGTTCTGCTGCCGTGAAAGACAGCGCTACGACCACCGCGCTCCCCGCTGAAGCCGACACCACCGCTGCCGTTCCCGACACGACGTCCGCGATCCAGCCTCTCACCTCTGACACCATCACCGCCACACCCGACGCCCTCTCCGTCGGGGCTGACTCCACATCCTGGTGGTTCATCTTCCTGCAAGGGTTCCTCGGCGGACTCATCGCCCTTTTCACCCCCTGCGTCTGGCCAGTCATCCCCATGACCGTCTCGTTCTTCCTGAAGCGCAACAAGTCACGCGCCAAGGCCATCCGCGAGGCCATCACCTACGGACTGTCCATCATCGTCATCTACGTGCTGCTGGGACTGCTCGTCACGCTGCTCTTCGGGGCCAGCGCCCTCAACGCACTGTCCACCAATGCCGTCTTCAACATCTTCTTCTGTCTGCTGCTGGTGGTCTTTGCAGCCTCCTTCCTCGGAGCCTTCGAAATCACGCTCCCTGCCTCATGGGCCAACAGTGCCGACCGCAAGTCGGAGAGCGCTACTGGTTGGCTGTCCATCTTCCTGATGGCATTCACGCTGGCACTGGTGTCCTTCTCGTGCACCGGTCCTATCATCGGATTCCTGCTCGTAGCCGTTTCCACCCAGGGCAGCATCGCTGCCCCGGCCATCGGCATGACGGGCTTCGCCGTCGCCCTGGCACTACCCTTCACCCTCTTCGCCCTCTTCCCGCAACTGCTGAAGAGTGCCCCGAAGTCGGGAGGCTGGATGAATGCCGTCAAGGTGACGCTGGCATTCATCGAACTGGCCTTCGCATTAAAGTTCCTGTCCGTGGCCGACCTCGCCTACGGCTGGCACCTGCTCGACCGCGAGGTATTCCTCGCCCTCTGGATTGTGCTCTTCACGCTGCTCGGATGCTACCACCTCGGCTGGCTGCGCTTCCCCAGCGACGATGACAACCACCGCACCACTGTGCCACGCTTCTTCATCGCCATGGCATCGCTGGCCTTCGCCATCTATATGGTACCTGGACTCTGGGGAGCACCGCTGAAAGCCATCTCCGCCTTCGCGCCGCCTATGATGACGCAGGACTTCAAGCTGTCCTCTCCCACCTCATCCAACTCACCTCTCACCTCCAGCTTCCAGGTAGAGCCCCGCACGCTCGACTACGACACCGCCATGGCCATCGCCCGCGCTGAGGGCAAGCCCGTCATGGTCGACTTCACCGGCTACGGCTGCGTCAACTGCCGCAAGATGGAGGCTGCCGTATGGACCGACTCCCGTGTCGCCGACCTGCTGAACAACCGTTACGTCCTCGTCTCGCTGTATGTCGACGACAAGACACTGCTGGCTGAACCCGTCACCGTCACCGAAAACGGTGCCACACGTACCCTGCGCACCGTGGGCGACAAGTGGAGCTATCTGCAGCGCAGCCGGTTTGGTGCCAACGCGCAACCCTTCTACGTTCTCCTCTCGCCCGACGGACAGATGCTGGCTGAGCCCCGTTCCTACGACGAGGACATCGACGCCTATCTCCATTTCCTACATCAAGGTCTACAATGAAACAGATTACCTTCGACAGCTTTGTTCGCGGCATCATCACCGTCCTCATCATCACCGGCATCATCCTGCTGCTCAACCGGCTCAGTGCCGTACTGCTGCCCTTCTTCCTGGCGTGGCTCATTGCCTACCTGCTGTTCCCGCTGGTCAAGTTCTTCCAGTACCGTTGCCGCATGCGCTTCCGCATTGTGGCCATCCTCGCCACCTTCCTCGTCGCAGCACTCATTGCAGCCCTCTTCTTTATCTTAGCCATACCACCCGTCATCGAGGAAATGGATCACGTACAAGAGCTGCTCAAGATATTCATTGCCAACAACGTCAACCTGAAGAACATCCCCGACATCATAGAGAACTTCTTGCACGAGCACCTGACCGAAGCCGACATCAAGGCCTTCATCACCCAGGAGGGCTTCATTGATGCCGTCAAGCAGAGCGTGCCCAAGATATGGGTGGTCATCTCGCAGACCCTCAACATCATCTCCAGCCTCTTTACGCTGACCATGGTCGCCCTCTACACCCTCTTCATCCTCCTCGACTACGAGAAGCTCACCCAAGGCTGGGTGGACCTGCTGCCTGAGCGCTACCGCCGCTTTGCCCTGCAATTGGTCTTGGACGTCACCAACGGCATGAACCTCTACTTCCGCGGGCAGGCCATGGTGGCCTTCTGCGTCGGCGTGCTCTTCAGCATCGGCTTCCTCATCATCGACTTCCCCATGGCCATCGGCCTCGGCATGTTCATCGGACTGCTCAACATGGTGCCCTACCTGCAACTGCTCGGTTTCGTACCCACCACCATCCTGGCCGTCGTGCAGGCTGCCGATACGGGCGAGAGTTTCTGGTTCATCATGCTCAGCGCCCTCATCGTCTTCGCCGTTGTGCAAGTCATCCAGGACACCATCCTCACGCCTAAAATTATGGGCAAGGTCATGGGTCTCAACTCCGCCATCATCCTGCTGTCACTGTCTATCTGGGGTTCGCTGCTCGGCATTCTGGGCATGATCATCGCCCTCCCCATGACCACACTCCTCATCACCTACTATCAGAAATACATCATCAAGAACAAGGAAGTTAAAGAACAGACAAAAGACACTTAATATCATTATCATGGACTCATTCTTATTCTTAGGCTTTGGCCTCGACGCCTGGATCACCATCATCACGGTGCTGGGCATGTTCACTATCCTGCTGTTTACCAAGTGGCGCTCCGACGTGGTATTCCTCGGAGCCATCGGCGTGCTCTACGTCACTGGCGTGCTCGATGCCAAGGAAGCCTTCTCAGGCTTTAGCGGCAACTCCGTCATCACCGTCGGCGTGCTGTTTGTCGTTGTTGCCGGACTGACCCATACCGGCGTACTGCAGTGCATCGTCAGGTATCTGCTCGGCACCCCCAACAGCTATTCCAAGGCTGTCACGCGACTCATGCTGCCCGTAGCAGTGCTCAGCTCCTTCCTGAGCAACACCACCGTGGTGGCTCTGTTCGTCAACATCGTCAAGATGTGGTCGCGCAAGCTCGGCGTCTCGCCCTCCAAACTGCTCATCCCCCTCAGCTATGCCTCGGGCATGGGCGGCGTCTGTACCCTCATCGGCACCCCGCCGAACCTCATCATCAGCGGACTCTACGAAGAGCAGACCGGCCAGGCCATGAACATTCTGACCACTACCATCCCCGGACTCTTCTGTCTGGCCATCGGTGTGCTGTCGGTCATCGCCATGCGCCGCCTGCTGCCTGACAGGAAGGCTCCCGAGACAGCCTTCGAGGCCACGTCCGAATACACCGTCGAGTTGCGCGTGCCCTCCGATAATCCACACATCGGACAGACACTCGCCGAGGCTGGTCTCTACCACCCCCAAGGCGGCAGCCTCATAGAGATGTACCACTTCGATGAAGTGTCGTCGCCCTTCACCGAGGACGAACCCATCATGGGTGGCGACCATCTGGTCTATGCCGGCCAAATAGACAGCCTCTACGAGATGGCTGGAAACCACCAGCTCGTCGCTGCCTCCCACCACGTCTTCTCCATGAGCGAGGTCGACCAGAAGAGCAAGTTGCGCACCGCCTACGTCACCTACGGCAGCAACCTCATAGGCAAGACTATCGACAGCACCACCTTCGAGAAGGACAATAACCTCATGGTTGCCGCCATTGCCCGTCGCGGCCAGCGCGTCAACCAGGCACCGCGCCACGTCGTCCTGGAAGGCGGCGACACCCTGTTGCTCATCTTCCCCCACAACGTCAAGATCAATACCGAAGCACTCAGCAACACCGTCTGCTTCTTCGACTCCGATGACGTCCCCAACATCGGTCCCGGCACCCTCATCTCCTCCATCATCATGGTGGCCATGGTAGCCCTCTCCGCCCTCGGCGTCCTACCCCTGCTGCAGTGCGCCTTCCTCGCAGCCGCTGCCATGCTCATCTGCCGCTGCTGCAACATGGAGCAAGCCATGCGCGCCATCAACTGGGAAATCCTCATGGTCTTCGCGGGTAGTGCCGTCCTCGGCATCGCCATCCAGAAGACTGGCATCGCCGAGCGCCTGGCCTTAGGCATCCTCGACGTCTGTGGCACCAACCCCATTGTCCTCATGACCGCCGTATGCTTCGTCGGCACCTTCGTCACCGAATTCATCTCCAACACCGCCGCTGGTGCCATGTTCTTCCCCATCATGTACGATGCCGCGGAAAAACTGGGCTACGATCCCTTCCCCTTCCTCGTCGCCCTCATGGTCAGCGTCAGCAGTAGCTTCGCCACGCCCATCGGCTCGCCCACCCACATGCTTGTCTATGGTCCCGGCGGCTATCGCTTCAGCGACTTCATGCGCATAGGCCTGCTGATGAACCTCATCATCCTCGCCGCCAACATCTTCATCGTGAACATCGTCTACCCCCTGACGCCACTGCATTAAAAGAAACGGGGCGTTCCCGCGAACGCCCCGTATTTTACGTTTTACATTTTTTACACCTGGGTAGGAAGTTACCTTCAGACGTTAGCCAATATACTTCAGAATGAGCGCCACGATGTCATCCTCGGTCTTGCCGTCTGCACAGATGACAAGGTCGTAGTTGCGGGCATTGTAGCGTGACGACTTGGTGTACTCCTTCACGTAGTTCTCGCGCATCTCGTCCACCTTGTCAATCACCTTACGAGCCTCGTCCTCAGTCAGGTTCTGCTTTTGCATGACGCGCTGCACACGGAAAGGCATCGAGGCCTGGATGAGGATGCTCAGGTGGTTGGGGTGATTGCGGAGCGCATAGAATCCGCTGCGGCCAGATACGACACACGAGTCCTCGGCAGCAATGTTCTGCAACAGTTCCGTCTCAGCCTTGAACACATCTTCCGCTGTCAGCAGTCCGGGACCGTCGTAGTTCTTCGGCATATCCAGGTCGGCACCCAAGTCCTGACCGACGAGCATCAGCCTGCAGACGTCAGCCCACCAGCCATGCCGCTGGCCCTTCAGCCGCTCAATCTCCTCGATGGAGAGGTGGAACTTATCCTCCAAGACCTTGAGCACGTCCTTGTCGTAGAACTTCACTCCCAACTTCTCTGCCAGCTTGGCGCCTACGGTATGTCCGCCACTTCCCAACTCACGATTAATGGCAATGACAAATTTCTCGTTCTTGTTCATAATCATTACATTCTTGTTATTAGTGCTTGCAAAGATACGCACTTTTTATCTAAGAACCGAAAACTTTTCAGTTTTTAACCACATTTAAAATATCCACAGACAACGAACGGCATGTTATTAATCATCTAATTAGATAATCTAACACACTATTCCAGTCGGGAAACTTTTCCGAACCGAACTCAATCCATTCACCAGCGAACTCACTCGTACCATTCTTCCCACGGTCATCTATCAGATAGTCGCCTTGGCACAAGTCCTTACGATGAGTAATGACCATCCGCTTGTGGAAAACATCATCAAGGTACAAAGTCACCCATTTCACCTTATCCGCCCACGCGGATGGATTCTTCCAAGGCGCCGTTGAGAGGATGAAGAGGTCATAGTGCTTCTGCAATTCGTGCATCGCATCTATGGCTCCTGGCATAGGATTCATCAGTCCGAATAGTCCGGGGATTTCATCCAATCGTCCTTCATACTCCTTTTTGACTTCCTCGCTGACTTGTGCCAATCCAGACTCGAAATCAACGAGCACGTTATCCATATCCACAAACACACGTTTCTTACGCTCTTTTACCATATAGCCTTCTATTATGTTTTACTTAATTCGTTAATCACCATCTTTCGTTCCTTGAACACCTCTATAGGCATCGGGTCCTTACCCTCCATATCAGCCTTATATTGGTAAAAGGCATTGAGTACACGCATAATCTTGTTGGTGTTATGTCCATCCTCCTGGCGATAGCCTTTAATGGGAGGTGGCGTAATCCCCTTGTCTGCCGCATAGAACACCCAATAGATGCAGAGAGCGATGTCCGTCCGATGAAGCCCCATGGCACATGCGATATAAAAATCGCCATGGTCTATCTTCTCACAGAACTGCGGGAAGAGTTCCGTCATCTTTGCAATGGTCTCGCGATCGTTGTCAATTGGGTAATGGAAATAATCCACTCCATACTGGCGACACAGTTCCGGGTATCTGTCGTTGGAATAGTCTTTCCTCAAATCTATCACCTGCCGCAATCCCGCCGCCACAATCGTCTTCCATTATGGTACGACCTCTCACACCGCCATAAACTGGTGAGATGTCTGGGATTTTCGTCTGTAATATTCGTTCTATATCAAGCATCTTTCTATAATCATAACCGTCTCTTTGTAAATCTCTGCAAAGATAATAATAAAAACCCGACGTTTCACAATCTATCGAAGAAAAATGTGTAAATATTCACACTTTTCGACGATAGAATATGAATTGATGATATAAAAATTCTATTGCCTTTGTTTTACAATTTCTTCAGCCTCCTTACGCATTTTATCCAATTCACTGTAATGCTCATTGATGTTCCTGAATTTGACCACGACCTTGGCATTCTGATCAATGAATCCATAGATTTCTATTTCCTCATCATCTGTCATACCGAAGCCATCCTCATCCATATAGTAGCGGCCATCGGGATTGAGTTGCCAACTCACTTCAGCCACCCCGTTCTTGAAACTACGGATAAACGAAGGGAAATGGAAAGACAAATTCCTTGCAGTATTCTGTACATCCTCGGGTAATTCTTTTAGAGACTCCCAATCAATATCGTCTTCAGTAACAGTGCACAATTTCTGGTCC
>CACXAG010000052.1 GCA_902765585.1 uncultured Prevotellaceae bacterium | reverse complement strand
GGTGTGGCGGATGCCATAATGATTATAGGTGGCCTCGCTGTAGTCGTCGGCCCAGAGTGCAAAACCTACCCTGCCCCACGCCGTAAACTCACGGGAGAGGGTCCAGACAGTGCTGTGCTTCTTGGTGTCGGGCTGACCAAAGCCGAAAGTCTGCTTCGTCGCACCGCCATTAAACAAACCTTCGCCCACCACGGGAATAGCCATGAAGGAATGGGCCTGCGGGGCCACTGTGTCGGCAATGAAGGGGGCCAGTTTCACCATAGGGTCGTGCATCACCCATGTCTCGGTGTCGTGCAGTTCCAGGTGCAGGTGGGGCCCGGTAGAATGTCCCGTATTGCCACTAAGGGCAATGAGGTCGCCAGCATGCACGGGTAGTTGGCCTTCGGCGAAGCTGACGTCCAGCGTGTCACCCCATCCCGTACGCTCTATCATGTCCTCGTACGCCGGGACAAACTTCTTCAGATGACAGTACACGCTGGTCAGCCCGTCAGGATGATTGACATAGATGGCATTGCCGAAACCGTACTTGTTGACGGTCAACCGAGAAACATAGCCATCGGCAATCGAGTAGATTTTCTTCCCCTCCTGATTGTCGGTCTTGACATCAATACCACCATGAAAATGCCAAGGTCGCGGCTCACCGAAGTTGCCAGCCAGCACGATGTCGTAGTCGACGGGAGAGCAATAACGTTGAACGTTGAACGTTGAACGTTGAACATTATCATCTGCACAAGACAGCAATATTAACAGGCATATTGCCCAGAATATTAAAGAATATCGTCGCATTCTCAATGTTCAATGTCCAACGTTCAATGTTCAACGTTCAACGTGGTCAGCATGCTTTGAAACTCATATCGAGGCCTTTGACCGAATGGGTCAGGGCACCTACGCTGATGAAGTCGACACCCTGCTCGGCATAGTCGCGGATGGTGTCGAAGGTGATGCCGCCACTGGACTCCGTCTCATAACGGCCTGCAATGATGTCGACAGCCTTCTTGGTGTCAGGCACGGAGAAGTTGTCGAGCATGATGCGGTCTACGCCTCCGTGGTCGAGCACCTGCTGCAACTCGTCGAACGAGCGCACCTCTATCTCAATCTTCAGGTCAAGTCCCTTTTCCTTGAGATAGGCATGACAGCGGTCGATGGCGTTGACGATACCGCCTGCAAAGTCGACGTGGTTGTCCTTGAGCAGAATCATGTCAAAGAGTCCGATGCGGTGGTTACAGCCGCCACCAATCTTCACGGCCTGCTTCTCCAGCATGCGCAAGCCCGGAGTGGTCTTGCGAGTGTCCAGCACACGTGTCTTAGTACCCTTCAGGCGCTGCACGTACCGGTCGGTCATGGTGGCGATGCCGCTCATGCGCTGCATGATGTTAAGCATCAGTCGCTCGGTCTGCAACAGCGAACGCACCCGGCCCGTCACCACCATAGCGATGTCGCCCTTCTTCACGTGCGTGCCGTCACCCATCAGCACCTCCACCTGCATGTCGGGGTCGAAGCGGTGGAATACCTCCTTGGCAATCTCGACACCCGCCAGGATACCGTCCTCCTTGATTAACAGATGCGACTTACCCATAGCATCCTCGGGAATACAGCACAAGGTGGTATGGTCACCATCACCGATGTCCTCGGCAAACGACAGGTCAATGAGCCTGTCAACAAGTTCTTCGACATGAATGTCAAAGCCTGAACGGCAGAAATCAATACTTAACATAAGCTATTAGTTTTTACGATGATCCTGGAAGAGATAGATACCGAAGCCGATGCGCAGGCCATAGGACGAGTATCTGAGGGCTTTCGTCGAGAGGTCGGCATAGACTTCAGGCTCGACGGTCACCGTGCGGCCCAAGAAGAAGGCATAGCCGAGGTGTGCGCCCGGCAGCACATCGTTGTAGTCGCAGCCGTGACGGTACTTCAGTCCGGCACCGAGGTAGATGCCGTTCTCCTCGATATAGTAACGGCCGGCAGCACCAATCGTAATCATGTCGGGGTCATGCTGCCAGTGGCTATATTCCAGTTCGCCGAGTGCCAACAGGTTGTCCAGGACCATGTAGCCACAACGGGCATCGAGTCCCAGATGGAACTGTTGGGCCTGACTGCTGATGTCGAAACCAGACATAGAGGCTCCAAAGTAGACTTTTCCTTGTTCAAACTGTGCGTGTGAGGCTACCGATACGAGTAGCGCAACCAAAATGAATGCAATTTTTTTCATACGTATTGACGGATTAAAAATGAATGACTCTACTTACTGTTTTGTGATTTCTTCTGCAAAGGTAAGAAATAAATATGAAATAGAATGAGTAATTACGAAAAAATTTGTACCTTTGCACCAATGAAACGATTGACCCTATTATCTATCCTATTCCTGCTGTGCTCAATGGCACGTCTCACAGCACAGCCCAAATACGAAGTCAGGGCAGTATGGCTGACCACCATCGGCGGCATCGACTGGCCGCGCACCTTTGCTCACGACAGATTCGGCATCATAGAACAGAAGCGACAACTCACCGACATACTGGACCGTTTGCAACAGGCAGGTATCAACACCGTGCTGCTGCAGACGCGTGTCAGAGCGACTACTATTTACCCGTCCGAGACCGAACCCTGGGACGGATGCCTGTCAGGCAAACCTGGACAATCGCCCGGCTATGACGCCCTGCAGTTTGCCATTGACGAATGCCACCGCCGCGGTATGGAGTTGCATGCCTGGGTAGTGACGATACCTGTCGGCAAATGGACGTCATACGGCTGCCAACAACTCCGGAAGCACTATCCCAAGATTATCATGAAGATTGGCGACGAGGGCTATATGAACCCTGAAGCCCTGCTGACAGCCGACTATATCGCCGAGATGTGCGAGGAGATTACCAAGAACTACGACGTCGACGGCATCCATCTGGACTACATCCGCTATCCCGAGACGTGGAAAGGCAAGAAAAACCCTGATAACATCACCCGCATTGTGCGCCGCATACACCAGAGCGTCAAGCGCAACAAGCCGTGGGTAAAAATCAGCTGTTCGCCCATTGGCAAGTACGACGATCTGTCACGCTACTCGTCCAAAGGCTGGAATGCCCGTCGCCAGGTGGCACAGGACGCCCAGCGCTGGCTGCACCAGGGACTCATGGACCAGCTGTACCCGATGATGTACTTTCAAGGTAACAACTTCTACCCCTTTGCCATCGACTGGCAGGAGAACAGCCTCGGACGTTCCATTGCTGCAGGACTGGGCGTCTATATGCTGCATCCGAAAGAGCGCAACTGGCCTTTGGAAGAGATACAGCGACAATTGAACGTTACCCGGCAAATCGGACTGGGACACTGCTATTTCCGCGCCAAGTTCTTATTGGACAATGTCAAGGGGGTCTACGACCTGGTGCGTGACTTCGACCGCCAGCCAGCCCTTGTACCGCCTATAACGTGGACAAAAATGCCCGTCCCCAAAGCTCCCAATGTCCTCGAGGTGCGTCATACCATCCGCGGCGACGAGGTATCATGGAGTGGTGCACAGGACTTGAGCAACGGTCCATACCTATTATATAATATATATGCATCGGAACAGTATCCTGTAGACACCGACAATCCGGCAAACCTGATTGCCGTGCGCCACTCCCAAACCAGTATAGAGGTAAAGAGGGCATCGGGCTCGCGGCGTCCCGTCAACTATGCCGTAACGGCCGTCGACCGCTATGGCAACGAGAGTACAGCCACACAGGAGCCTGTATGGTCAACAGCACTACCCGCTGCCTTTTTGCCCAACGACGGACGCATACTGACCGTGTCGAGCAAGAGTGACGCAGACTTCCTGGCGATACTGACCATGCAGGGTAGAATCGTCTATTCCTGTCGCAACCAGGCACAGATCAACATCCAAAGGCTGAAAGACGGTGTCTACGAACTACGCTCACTCAACAAGAAAGGCATCATGCACCGGCTGGGATTCTTCATCATCAAACGCAACCAGTCATGGAAAAGGTGATATTAGGCATCGACCCAGGCACGAACATCATGGGCTATGGGGTCATCAAGGTGTGCAACAGCAAGGCCGAGATGGTGACGATGGGGGTCATCGACCTGCGGCGTTTTGGCGATGGATACCTGAAGTTAGGACATATCTTCGAACGCGTAACAGGTATCATCGACTCCTTTCTGCCTGACGAGATGGCCATTGAGGCGCCGTTTCTGCAGAAGAACGTACAGACGACGCTGAAGCTGGGACGCGCTCAAGGAACGGCCATCGCTGCCGCTATCCATCACGGGGTGCCAGTCCATGAGTATGCGCCTATGAAGATCAAGATGGCCATTACGGGCAATGGTGCTGCCTCGAAGGAACAGGTGGCAGGGATGCTACAACGGTTGCTCAAGTTCGACGAGGACGCTCTGTCGAAGTTCATGGATGCCACAGATGCCCTGGGTGCCGCCTACTGCCACTACATGCAGATGAACCGTCCTGAGAGCCAGGCACACTACAAGGGCTGGAAGGACTTCGTTACTAAGAATAAGGACAGAATAAAGAAATGATTACAACAATAGCAGGACTTAACGGCAGCGGAAAGACGCTGTATGTGGAGCGGCTGCGCAGGCAACTGGCCTCAGACAGCGTGCGCTATATCGCCTTCACCGACTCGTACGGCGTCAACGTCGACGGGCAATACTATTTGCAGCTGCGCTGGAACCAACACGACATCGACCACGAGACGCCCACTGTGGGTGAACTGCTGCAGCGTGCCTTCCTGCTGGCAGGTCCCGATACAGCAGAGCGACGTCAGCAACAGCAACAGCTGTATAACCTGTTCCACCTGGAGGACGTGATGGACAAATACATCATCACCCTGTCGAGCGGTGAGTTGCGCAAGTTCCAGTTGACGAAGACGCTCTTTGCCAATCCCCGTCTGCTCATCATGGACAACCCCTTCATCGGCCTGGATGCCCAGACCCGCGACCTGCTGAAGACGCTGCTACAACAGGTGGCTACGGAGCGCAACATGGACCTGATGCTCGTCATGTCAAAAACCGACGACATCCCCGACTTCGTTGACCAAGTCATCGAAATCAAGGCTGGTGAGACATTATCCCCCTGCTCTCGCGCCGACTACTATGCCCGCCAGCAGCCCGTCCCGCCTCACGTCCTGCCTGTCTCTCAACAGGAAGCGATTTTATCACTTCCCTACACCGACCACGACTACGACTGCCGCCACGTCGTCGACATGCACCACGTCAGCATCCGCTACGGCGAACGCACCATTCTCAGCGACATCGACTGGACGGTATGCAATGGTGACCGCTGGGCACTGACTGGACAGAATGGCAGTGGTAAGTCTACCCTGCTGTCGCTCATCTGTGCCGACAACCCGCAGAGCTATGCCTGCGACATCACGCTCTTCGACCGCCCTCGCGGCACGGGCGAGAGCATTTGGGACATCAAGAAGCATATCGGCTACGTGTCGCCCGAGATGCACCGCAGCTACAAGCGCAACCTGCCAGCCATCCGCATCGTCGCCAGCGGACTGATGGACTCCATCGGACTCTATGCCGTGCCCAACGTACAGGACTACGACAAATGCCGCTGGTGGATGAACATCTTCGGCATCGGACAGTTGGCAGACAAACCCTTCCTGCAACTGTCCAGCGGCGAACAGCGACTCGTCCTGCTGGCTCGCGCCTTCGTCAAGGACCCGCAACTGCTCATCCTCGACGAACCGCTGCACGGCCTGGATCTCTGGAACCGCCGACTGGTGAAGGACGTCATCGAGACGTTCTGTCAGCGACGCAACAAGACGATGATGATGGTCACCCATTATCAGGAGGAACTGCCCGACGTCATTACCCATCAGAAATTTTTGGCACGGAATTTGTAAATAGTAAATTGTAAATCGTTAAATTGTAAATTTAGTGACTAGTCAATTCTCACCCAAGGTATCCGAAATTCTTGCCTTTTCGCGGGAAGAGGCCGCC
Organism: uncultured Prevotellaceae bacterium; assembly: GCA_902765585.1. Lineage (GTDB taxonomy): Bacteria > Bacteroidota > Bacteroidia > Bacteroidales > Bacteroidaceae > Prevotella. Next base: position 8,727 of record CACXAG010000052.1, on the reverse strand, counting down.
CGGCTCGCCAGCCAGAGCGTAGCTCCCGAGCACCTGCTGCTGGGACTGCTGCGACTGAAGGAGGGTCCTGTCATCGACATCCTGCACCGACTCGACATCAACACGCAGAACGTCAAGACAGCACTGGAGGCTCGTGTGCGAGAAGACGAGATAGGACGCCCCATTTATACACAACAGCTGGTACTCAACGAGAAAGCCAGCAACATCCTGAAGTTGGCAGTACTCGAGGCTCGCCTACAGCGTACCACCCGTGTGGAGGAACAACATGTGCTGTTGGCCATCCTGCACGATGCTGCCGACAATGGTGCCAAACAAATATTGGAAATGAACAACATGAACTATGAAGATGCGCTGACTATGCTCAGCATCAAGAATGGCATAGGACTGCCCGAAGAAGACTATGAAGAGGAGGAGAGCGCCACTGGCAGCGGCAATGCGGCCAGCGGTTCTTCTACCGGCAAAGCCACCACAACCCAGACCAAGCAGACGAAGTCGAAGACACCCGTACTCGACAACTTCGGTACCGACCTGACACAGCAGGCTCTCGACTCGAAGCTCGACCCGTGTGTCGGTCGTGAACGCGAGATACAACGCGTCATCGAGATTCTCGGCCGTCGCAAGAAGAACAACCCCATCCTGATAGGTGAACCAGGTGTCGGAAAGAGTGCTATCGTCGAGGGTCTGGCCCAGATGATTTCCTCGCGCCACTGTTCGCCCATGCTCTTCAACAAACGCATTATCACCCTCGATATGACAGGAGTGGTGGCTGGAACCAAATACCGCGGACAGTTCGAGGAGCGCATGAAGATGCTCGTCAAGGAACTGGAGCAAAACCCTGATATCATTATATTTATCGACGAGATACACACCATGATTGGTGCTGGTTCAGCAGCAGGCACTATGGATGCTGCCAACATTCTGAAGCCCGCTCTGGCACGTGGCACCATCCAGTGTATCGGAGCTACCACACTCGACGAATACCGCAACTCCATCGAGAAGGACGGTGCCCTGGAGCGCCGCTTCCAGAAGGTGCTGGTAGAGCCTACCACCGACGAAGAGACGCTGCAAATTCTGAAGAACGTGCGCGGACGCTACGAGTACCACCACCACGTCACCTATACTGACGAGGCGCTGGAGGCATGTGTCAAACTGACAGCCCGCTATGTGACAGACCGCTTCATGCCTGACAAAGCCATTGACGCGATGGACGAGACGGGTTCTCGCGTACACCTGCAGAATGCCAACATCCCGCCCGAGATTACTGAGAAGGAGAAAGAAATCAAACAAATCAGGGATCGCAAGCAGCAGGCTGTTGGCAACCAGAACTTCGAACTCGCTGCCAGCTACCGCGACCGCGAGACGGTGCTCAACCGCGAACTGCAGGAACTGAACCAGAAGTGGCTCAGCGGCGAGGTGGACGTGCGTCAGGAGGTGACCGCCGAACAGGTGGCCGACGTGGTGTCGATGATGACGGGCGTTCCCGTCCAGCGCATAGCACAGGAGGAGGGCATCCGCCTGAAAGGTATGGCACAGGAACTGAAATCGCACGTCATCGCTCAGGACAAAGCCATCGACAAGATGGTTCGTGCCATCCAGCGCAACCGCGTGGGACTGAAGGAGCCCAACCACCCCATCGGCGTCTTCATGTTCCTCGGCCCCACAGGTGTGGGTAAGACCTATCTGGCCAAGAAGCTGGCAGAATTCATGTTCGGCTCGGCTGACGCCCTCATCCGCATCGACATGAGCGAATATACAGAATCGTTCAACGTGTCACGCCTCATTGGCGCTCCTCCGGGCTACGTGGGCTACGAGGAAGGCGGCCAGCTGACAGAGCGTGTGCGCCGCCACCCCTACTCCATCGTCCTGCTCGACGAAATAGAGAAGGCTCACGGCAACGTCTTCAACCTGCTGCTGCAGGTGCTGGACGAAGGACGCCTGACCGACGGCAACGGACGCTTTGTGGACTTCCGCAATACGGTCATCATCATGACCTCCAACGCCGGCACACGCCAGTTGAAGGACTTCGGGCGAGGCGTAGGATTCAGCGCAGCATCGACGTCAGCCCTCGCACTGGACGAAAAGGACAAGGAGCACGCTCGCCAGATTGTGCAGAAGGCGCTGTCGAAGCAGTTCTCGCCCGAGTTCCTGAACCGTCTGGACGAGATTATCACCTTCGACCAGCTGGACCTCGACGCCATCAAGCAGATTATCGACGTAGAACTACAAGGTCTCTACCATCGCATCGGCGAGCTGGGCTACCAGATGGAGCTGAGCGACGATGCCAAGCAGTTTGTTGCCGAGAAGGGCTACGACGTGCAGTTTGGTGCCCGTCCGCTGAAGCGTGCCATCCAGAACTACATTGAGGACGGCATCTCGGAGCTCATCGTCAACGGCGACCTGCCGCAGGGGGCCGTCATCCGCATCACCAAAGAGGCAGACAAGGACGAACTCACGTTTTTACAATAAACAATAAACGTGAAACAATAAACGTTAGACAATAAACAATAAACGTGAAACAATAAACGTCAAGCAATATGAAAAACAACAAGACCATCGCCACCATGTTGGTAGCAGCGTGCGTCGGCATCACGTTCGTATCATGCAGCTCATCTTCCAACTGGGGACAGGTATTCAGCACCATCGGAAGCGGAGGCACAGTAGCCAACGTATTCTCGAGTGTCATCGGACTCGACAAGGTCACCCAAGACGGACTCATAGGCACATGGAAGTACAGGGGACCTGGCTGTGCCTTCACCAGCGAGAACCTGTTGGCTAAGGCTGGCGGCGAGGTGGCTGCCACCAAAGCAGAACAGGAGATGGAGCCTTACTTCCAGAGGGTTGGCATCAACTCCGGCAACACCCGCATCACGTTCAACAAAGACATGACTTTCGAAGCCACCATTGCTGGCAAGTCGTTCAGCGGCCAGTACACCTTCGACGAGGCCAACGCCCAGATAACGCTGAAGACCCTGCTGCTCAATCTCACCTGCTACGCCAAGCGCGAGTACGGTGGTATCTCCATCCTCTTCGAGTCGAAGAAGCTGCTCACCATCCTGCAGACGATGGCAGCATTCAGCGGTGACACCACCATCCAGAAGATTGGCGAGCTCAGCAAGAGCTATGACGGCATCCGCTTCGGCTTTGACATGGGAAAATAAGCAAGCGATAGAAGCATGAAAAAAACAGGGTTTGGAATGTTCCAAGCCCTGTTTTTCATATCATATCACCTTGCCTTAGACGGTGGCAGGGAGCTCCAGCCACTTCACGTAGCAGAAGTCCTGACGGTGAGGCAGGTTCTTGTGCTTCGGATACATGCGGATGGCACTCTTGTACTGGCCGAACTGGTTGGGCGACAGAGTAGCCTCGAAGGTGTAGTTGTTGCCTTCGTGACCCGTCATCTTCAGCGGCTCTACAGAGAATACCTTCTCGTTGCCGTCCTTGTCCAGACAGACGTTGACCTTCTCCAGTCCTACGGCATCGTCGAGGCCCTGCTCGTTGATGACATACTTGATGTCGTACTTCTGACCAGCCTCACAGCCGCTTTCGGGGAAGTTCCACTCACAGCTGACGACGTTGATGGCATCCCAGCGCTCAGCAACAGCTTCCTTCCACTGAGCGATGTCCTTGGCCAGACGGAAGCCGTTCTTCGAGAGTTCCTTGAAGCGCTTGGCTTCCTTCTCGTAGAACTTAGAATAGTAGTCGTCCAACTGGCGCTTCATCGTATAGTGAGGAGCAATCTGGGCAATGGAGTTCTTGACCACCTTAATCCAGCCCTTCGAGATACCGGTCTTCTTATCCTTATTATAATAAAGAGGAATAATCTCGTTCTCTAACAAGCTATAGATGGTAGCAGCGTCGAGCTGATCCTGATAGCCCTGGTTCTGATAGGTGCGCTTCTCGGTGAGTGCCCAACCGGCACCCTCGCGATAGCCCTCCAGCCACCAGCCGTCCTTGACAGACAGGTTGACAACACCGTTCATCTCGGCCTTCTCACCGGATGTACCGGAAGCCTCGAGCGGACGTGTCGGAGTGTTCATCCAGATGTCGACACCCGATACGAGGCGGCGAGCCAGCAGGAAGTCGTAGTCCTCAAGGAAGATAATCTTACCCTGGAACTGAGGCATCTGGCTGATTTCGAAAATCTTCTTGATCAAGCCCTGACCGGCACCGTCAGCGGGGTGAGCCTTACCGGCAAAGAGGAACATGACGGGACGCTCGGGATTGTTGACAATCTTTTCGAGACGCTCCAGGTCGGTGAACAGCAGATGAGCACGCTTGTAGGTAGCGAAACGACGGCAGAAACCGATGACCAGTGCGTTGGGGTTGAAATTCTCAACCAACTTCACCACACGTGCAGGATCACCCTGGTTCTTCAGCCAAGTCTCACGGAACTGAATGGCGAGATAATCGAAGAGCTTAGCCTTCAATGCCTGGCGCGTCTTCCAGATTTCCTCATCCGGGCAATCGTAGATGCCGTGCCAGATGTCCTCGTTCGACTGGTCGTTCATGAAGTTCTTGTCGAAGTACTTGTTATAGAGTGCACGCCACTCGGCAGCAGCCCATGTGGGGAAGTGCACACCGTTGGTGACATAGCCTACGTGGTTTTCCTGGGGATAGTAGCCAGCCCAGATGTTTGCGAACATCTTCTTCGACACTTCACCGTGCAGCCAAGAAACACCGTTGACCTCCTGACAGGTGTTGCAGGCGAAGGTCGACATACAGAACTTCTCGCCGTGGTCGTCAGGATTGGTACGGCCCATGCCGATGAACTCATCCCACGAAATGCCAAGCTTTTGGGGATAACCACCCATGTACTTGCCAAAAAGGCCCTCCTCGAAGTAGTCGTGACCGGCAGGAACGGGAGTATGAACGGTATACAGACCGCTGGCGCGAACAAGCTCCAGAGCCTGGTTGAAGTTCAGGCCGTCCTCCTCGATGTAGTCGCACAGGCGCTGCAGGTTGCAGAGTGCTGCGTGACCCTCGTTGCAGTGGTAGACGTCCTTCTTGATGCCCAGCTTCTTCAGCAGCAGCATACCACCGATACCCAGCAGAATCTCCTGCTTCAGACGGTTCTCCCAGTCACCGCCATAGAGGGCGTGGGTGATGGGCTTATCGAAGTCAGAGTTCATCTCGTTGTCAGTATCCAGCAGATACAGCTTGACACGTCCTACATTGACACGCCATACGTAGGCATGCACCTGATAGTTGGTATAGGGAACGTCAATGACCAGCGGGTTGCCGTCCTTGTCGAGCTGACGCTCAATGGGCAGCGAACCGAAGTTCTGCGTCTCGTAGTTGGCAATCTGCTGACCGTCCATAGACAGGCTCTGCGTGAAATAGCCGAAACGATAGAGGAAACCGACGGCGCACATGTCGACGTTCGAGTCGGAAGCCTCCTTCACGTAGTCACCGGCGAGCATTCCCAGACCGCCGCTGTAGATCTTCAGGGCCGAGTGGATACCATACTCCATGCAGAAGTAAGCCACCGAGGGACGCTTGTCGTCGGGCTCCACGTCCATATAGGCGCGGAACTTGGCGTAAACGTCCTTGACGCGCTTCATGATAGCCTTGTCCTTCAGGATTTCTTCCTTGCGGGCAAAGGTCAGACGCTCCAGCAGCATCACGGGGTTATGCTTGACGTCGTGGTAGATTTCAGGATCCAAATCGCGGAACAGGTCGCGGGCCTCAAAGTTCCAGACCCACCACATGTTATGGGCAATCTCGTCCAAACACTTCAGTTGCTCGGGAAGACTCGACTTCACGGTCAGATCCTTCCACTGCGGAGCATTTGCATAATCAGCTTTAATTTTCATAATCTATCAAATTATAATTTGTTTTATTTACTTCTTACTTCTCTCTTCTGCCTTGCGCAGGGCTATATCGTAGGCCTCGTGGTAGTACTTGATGAACTCCGACCACAGCGCTTTCTTCGACAGGTCGTCGGCCTTCTTGCGGCAGGCCTCCACCTCCTTGGGCGTCATAGCCGAGAAGGCGGCAACAGTGTCCTTGATGGCATCAGCCACCTCCGAGTAGTTGTAGTCCGTACGATGGATGACCTTCACACCGTCCTCCAACTCGCCGTAGTGACCGAACTCCTTGTTCGCCCACAGGCCGAAGCCAGCCAGGTCGGTAGTGATGCACGGCACCTTGAAGGCCACAGCCTCCAGGGGCGTGTAGCCCCACGGCTCGTAGTACGAGGGGTAGACGCAGAGGTCGTTGCCCAGCACCACATCGTAGTAAGTCATGTTGACGATACCGTCCTGTCCGTCCAGATAGCACGGCAGGAAGATGACCTTCACATTCTCGTCCTTGCGGTTGTGCATGTCGTAGTATTTCATCATGCTCAGCACGTTGTCGTGGCTCATGTTATGCAGCCAGTGGGTAATCATCGGCACCTCCAAGGGCTCACTGAAATTTAATGTTTCATTTTTCATGTTCAATTTTTCCAGTCGCTCCTGCAGGTCCTGGCGCGGCTCGCCCACCCAACCGGGCACCTCGATGAACGCCACCACCTTCTTCTTCAGGTCGCGGTCGCGCAACAGGCGGTTCATGGCTTCCACAAACACGTCGATACCCTTGTTGCGGAACTCATAGCGTCCGCTGGTCGACACAATCAGCGTGTCGTCGTCCAACTGCTCACCCAACAAGGCGTTAGCCACTGCCAGCAGGCGGCGACGGGCAGCCCTGCGCTTACGGCCAAAGGCAGCACCCTTGGGGACGAAGCTGTTGTCAAAACCATTGGGCAGCACCACGTCGACGGGCTTGTCCAGCAACTCCTTGCACTCGTTGGCGGTGATGTCGCTGACCGTCGTGAAGCAGTCCACGTTCAGTGCCGTCTGCTTCTCTATCGAGTGCTTCGACTGCATGTTCAGCTCATCAGCCATCTGGTCGCCGTTATACGCAAACAGGTAGTCGTACAGCGGCTTCTGGTTACCAGCTATCGAACGGCCGATGCTGGTGGCATGCGTCGTGAACACCGTACCAATCTGGGGCACCTTATTATTAATATATAGGGCACCCAGTCCGCACATCCACTCGTTGGCATGATAGATGACCTTGGGTAAGTTCGTAGCCGGCTGCGCCTCAGCGTCAACTATGAACTGATAGAGGCTTTCCACCACCAGGGCGGCAGCATACGAGAACATCGACGCCTCGTCGTAGTCGCCATAGGCATGCAGCGAGTCCACGCCGTAGTGCTCCCACAGCCAAGCATAGATGTCGTTCTTCTGTTCGAAATAAGGCTGGAAGTCCACCAGCACGGCGATAGGCTCTCCGGGAACAGTCCAACGGCCTACCCTGACCTTCAGTCCCTGCTCCTTGGCCTCCCACTGCCAGGCAGACAGCAGCTTCTTCTCCTCCTTAAAGTACGGGCTTTCCTTTTCCTTCCAGAAATCAGGGCCGATAAAGATGATGCGGTCCTTCATCTCGTCCTGCAACGTCTTCGCACGAGAGGAAAGCACGGTGTAGATACCACCAACCTTGTTACATACTTCCCAGCTCGATTCAAAGATATAATCAGGCTTCAAATAACTTTTTAACATAGTATACCAGTGTTTTGGGCTGCAAAGTTACTTAAAAAAAACTAAATTCCGCAACTTTTTAAGATTTATTTTTCAGTTAGTCAACGATTTATTGATTTAGATTTAGTACCTTTGCCCCCGTTAACATCAAGCAAATGAAAAAAATTTTTTTACTACCCATTGTCCTGTTTATAGCCTGCATAACGGCATCCGCCCAGCAGGAAGACAAGAATTTTCATGGATATTTTTTTAACAAGGAATACAATGTCTACTTGAAGATAAATTTCCACGAACAAGACGTCGAGGTGCCCGGTCAGGCGCTCTACGGCAAGCTGCCCGGTTATCTGGGCAAGCTCAACAACTCCTTTTGCTGGCCCATCACCTCGTGCAAAATCAAGAATCACAAGTTGGCCGTCGTCCAGCTCATCAACGACTACGGCAGCGAAGACTTCAAGGCCAACGTCGTCCGCGTCAACGACTCCACCTACGTCCTGAAGCACATCTCAGGCAGTCCCCTCAAGGTGCCCAACAACGGCAAATGGCAGAAGCTGCCCAAGACCGTCGTCTTCAAGTCCGCCAAGCCCTGACGTTGTCTTCAAGACCGCCAAGCCCTGACGTTGTCTTCAAGACCGCCAAACCCTGACGTGAACTCCGTTGGAGGCCGTCATTTTATAGAAAGAGGCCTGACAGCTCTCGTAGTCTGCCAGTCCTCTCGTTGCTTTCTGTCCTCAGCTTTCAGCCCTCTCCTCGCTCCTTAGAGCGCGATAGGCCCGTACCCCATACAACTGGTCGTTCCCAGTGCCGTCAGTGCTGCCGTCAGTATCGACACAATCACCTGAACAACGGTCTTCCACTTTTCCTTCTTCATAGCTTCAGATTTTTAATGGTTAATGTTTAACGGTTATTGTTTAACGGTTAACGGTTAATGAGAAGGGCGAGGGCCTCAGCCATCAGACATCAGCCCTCAGACTTCAGCCCTCATCCTTCGTCTAGTCCTCTCCCGGAGTGTCGCTCTCACCGCCGTTGTCATCGCCGCCGCCGGAGTTGCCACCGTTCTCGCCAGAGTTGCTGCCGTTCTCACCGGAGTTGCTGCCGCCGCCATTCGTGTCATTCGTGTCATTCGTGGTCTCGTTGTCCTCGATGTCGCCGCTGTCGCCGCTGGTCACGCGCTTCAGCACGTTGCCGTCCTCGTCCAGGCAGGTGATCT
>CACXAG010000051.1 GCA_902765585.1 uncultured Prevotellaceae bacterium | reverse complement strand
GGGGTGCCGTCCTCTTTCTTGTAGGCAGGATAGTACTCCTTGGCGGCATCGTCGGCATCGGCATTTCCGGCCACCATGATGTCCTGTACCAACGAGTTGGCATACACCTCGATGTTCATGTAGTACTTGGCCGGGTCGAGGGTGTAGGTCACGGCATCGGTGGCGTCGTTCGGGTTCAGGCCGTTGGCCGTCTCCCAGGCGTCGGGGATGCCGTCCTTGTCGGTGTCGAACGAGGCGTCGCGGCTGCCGGTGCCGAAATTGTCCTCCGTGTAGCCGTTGACGTCGGACACTAAGTCGATGCGGCCCTTCTGCTTGGTGACGCTACCGGTATAGGTGGCTGTGCCGTTGCGGGCCTCAGTGAAGTAGCGGGCGTCTACATCGTCCTGGTTCAGGGATGCACCGGAGTAGGTAAGCACTTTCTCGTAAGCTTGTTCGGCACTGTGTGTCGTGACCTCGCCCGTGTATGTCGGCTCGTCAAGCTGAATGCAGATGCAGTCGGTGCCGGCATTGTTTTTCTCGTAGGTCTCGTTGGCACCGTTGTAGTGGTTGGGGTCCGGGCTGTAGCGCTTGCCGTTGATGAGGTAGGTGCCGTCGTCGTAACTCATGTAGCTCCAGCCGGCATCCTTGTTGCTGTTGATTTGGTTGCCACTGAGATAGTAGCGGCTGGTCATCGTCCAGTATTTCGGGTAGCCTTCTGAATTGCCTGAGGCGCCGACGGTGACGGTTGTCAGACGGCTTGTAGTAGCGGCAGGACCTGTCTTGTAGTAGTTGTTCACCATGTTGATCTTGCCGCCGCCAGGACCGCCGTAGCAGCCGTTGCCGCAGTTGTAGACGACGCAGTTGCGGAAGTCGACGTTCTCGGCTTGTACGGCATTCTCCCACTTGTATTCATCGTACAGTTTGTTGCTGGTATAGCCTGTCCAGTCGTAGCGGGCACCATTGAAGCGGGGCGAACGGTTGTTGACATGACAGATGAGGTTGTGATGGAACGAGGCTAATTTGCCGCCCCAGATGCCGCCATAGCCGTGGGCACCTTTGCCGTGTCCGGCATTGTTGAGGCTCTCGCCAATGGTACACCACTGCATGGTGAAGTTGTTGTTGTCGTAGAACGATGCTACCTCGTCGATGCTCCAGGACAGGGAGCAGTGGTCCAGCATGATACCTGTAAAGTGGCGGGCTGTAGAGGCATCGGCACCGTCGTTGACATCTTTCTCCTGGCCTCGGCGGAAGCGCAGATAGCGGATGATGATGTTGTTGCCGTTAGGGTTGACGGTAAAATAGCGCAACGTGATGCCCGGGGCAGGAGCGGTCTGTCCGAGGATGGTGGTATTGGCACCGATGTTGAGGTTGCTCTTGAGCGCGATGACGCCGCCCACGTCGAAGACGACAATCTTCTTACTGCTGCCGCTGACAGCATTGCGGAACGAGCCCGCACCGCTGTCGTTGAGGTTGGTGACATGGATGACCTGACCGCCGCGACCGCCAGTGACATAGCGTCCGTGACCCTCGGCGCCGGGGAAGGCCGGAGTCTGCGCGGCTACGCCGCTAAATAACAAAGAAAAAATAATAAATAAAAAACTCCGTATCATATCTTTAATCTTTACTTTTTACTTCTAAATTCTTACTTCTTACTCGCCGCAGGCGACACATCTAAATTCTAAATTCTTACTTCAACAAATCCTCTGTTGTATATCCTAACATCTCCATTTCGAGCGATGCCCAGATGAACGGGCCAAGGCCCTTGGCGTCGTTGTCGCGCTGCTTCTCGCTCAGGTAGTAGGCATAGGAACCGTCGCGACGCTTGTTCTCCTTGACAGTGCCCTTGGGGTTGATCTTCTTCATGGCGGCCTGCACCTCAGGGGTGTCGGCCGGACCGAGACCAGCTACCTCGCAGCAGTTGGTGAGCGAGATGGTCTTGTCGGGGTTCACCTTGATAAAGTTGTTGACGATGCCCTTGTAGGCCTTCACGCCTGCTTCCAGGTATTTCTCATCGACATATCCCTTGCGGAAAGCCTTCAGCAGGGCGTAGGTGAACATGCTGGTGCAGGTGGACTCCAGGTAGTTGCCTTCGCGTCCCGGACTGTCCATCACCTGATACCAGGTGCCCGTCTCCTTGTCCTGCCATTTCAGGATGGCGTCGAAGTCTTTCTTCAACAGGTCGATGACGTCCTGACGGCGGGCATAATTCTCGGGCAGGGCGTCGAGCACCTCGATGAGGGCCATCGTATACCAGCCCTGGGCGCGGCCCCAGCAGTGCTGCGAGAGTCCTGTCTCCTTGTCGGCCCAGAAGGTGTGGCGCGTCTCGTCGTAGGCGTGGCGGTTGAGGCCCGTCTTGGGGTCGAGGGTGCGCTGGTAGGTAATCTGCAACTGGTTGACGGCATCGTCGTAGATGGCGGTGATGGCGTCAGCACCCTTTTTGCCCTTTTTACCCTTTACCCCTTTTACCTTTTCCGTGATGGGAGCTGTGAGTGTGCGGAAGGGCAGGCCCATGAAGATGCCGTCGAGCCATACCTGATAGGCGTAGATGGCCTTGTGCCAGAACACCTTGTCGGCGATGGTGCGCGGCTGGTACTGCAACTGCTTCATCATCAGCTGCATGGCCTTCAGGTTCTTGGCCTCTGGCCAGTGCTGGTACATGCGGGTGACGAAATGGCCAGTACGGATGTTGTCCAGGTTGTAGTCCAGGATGTTGAAGCCGCGGATGTTGCCGTCAGCATAAATCATAGTGTCGGTATATTCCTTGCAGTAGTCGAAGATGTCCTTACCACCGTAGCACAGGTAGGTGTCGAGCATACCCTCCAGTTCGATGCCCATGACGTAGCTCCATTTGGGCTTGTCGGAGAAGTCGAGCAGGTACGACTTCGGCACGCGCTTCATCTCGGAGTAGGTCATCCATTCAGAGAAGTGCTTATAGGGCTTCTCCTGCAGCACCAGCGAACCGTTGATGATGAGGTTGTCGTAGGTGATTTTCTTGGCGAGGCCTATCTGGTGGATGGGCTTGTTATAGACGCCGTTGAACTGGCAGTTGCGGACGGTGATGTCGCTGACGGTGTAGTCCAGCTTCGGGTCGTCGTAGCCTACAATCATCACGCCGTACTTTGACTTCTGGCAGGTGACGTTCTCCATGGTCACGTTGCGCACGATGGGGTAGAAGCCACGGCAGCACACCTCACGCGGCTCGTAGTCGGTATTGACCTTGAGCACGGCCTCGCCACACTGGCCGACGGTGATGTTGCGCATGTTGATGTTCTCGATGATGCCGCCGCGGCACGAGTTGGTCTTTATACGGAGCACGCGGTCCAGCGAGGGGGAGTCCATCTCGCAGTTCTCGGCATAGACGTTCTGGCAGCCGCCGCTGATCTCGGAGCCGATGACCACGCCGCCGTGACCGTTGTTGAACTTGCTGCTGCGGATGATAATGTTCTTCGAGGCACGACCGGCATAGCGTCCCTGGCCGCCCTCGCGACCGTCGTTGTTGCGGCCGCTCTTGATGGCGATGCAGTCGTCGCCGGTGTTGAAGTAGCAGTCCTCGATGAGCACACGGTCGCACGACTCGGGGTCGCAGCCGTCGCCGTTGGGACCGGCATTATTAATATGTACGCGGCGGACGGTGATGTCGGTCGACAGCAAGGGGTGGATAACCCAGAAGGGCGAGCGCAGCAGGGTGACGTCCTCGATGAGGATGCCCTCGCACTGGTTGAAGTTGATCATCTGCGGGCGCAGGCCGTCGGTGGGTCCGAACTGGCGCTGGTCCATGTCCACACCGTCCTCGGCATACTTCAGCAGACGTGCGCGGGCACCCATGTTCTGGGCAATGCCGCCCTCCTTCATGCCAAACTTCTTGCTGCCGCACCACGGCCACCACGTCTCGTTGCTGCCGCCGCCGTCGATGGTGCCCTTGCCGGTGACGGCGATGTCCTTCTGCCGGTAGGCATAGATGAGCGGACTGAGGTTCCAGCAGTCCAGACCCTCCCAGCGGGTGGGGACGATGGGGTAGAGCTCCGGCTGGAAGGCAAACTCCAGCACGGCACCCTCCTCGATGACGAGGTTGACGCCACTCTTCAGGTGGATGGCGGCGGTGAGGAACTTCTGTCCGGCAGGCACTACCACGCGGCCACCGCCTTTCTTGGAACATTTGTCGATAGCCTTCTGGATGGCTTTCTGGTTCTTGGCCGCTGTATTGGCTGGCTTCGCACCATACTTGGTAATGTCAAACACGCGGTCGGCAAACTGCGGAACGCGAATGCTCTGTTCAATCTGCTGGTACTGCTTGTTGTCCCAGCCCTTGGCCTGAACACCAAGCACAACGACAGCGACAAGCATCACAGTCTGTAAGAATCTTTTCATCTTTTTCTCTTTGTTTTAGTAGTTTCGCGTGCAAAGGTACGAAAATTTATGCATTTTGAAGAAAAAGTGCCCAAAAATTTGCAGGTTATTGAAATAATGTCTATATTTGTCGCCGATAAGCATATCGTCTTGTGGCCATTTGCCGCAGCTTATCAATATAAGTAGAGGTTGGTAGCGTCCTGCACCAACCTCCTTTTTTCTTGTTTCTCCCTCAGCCTTCCGCCAAAGGATTCATCTTTCATCTTTCATTTTTCATCTTTCATCTTCTTAGATTTCCCAGCCGATAGCAGAAGCACCGAGGACGGCTGCCGATGCACCGTCGAGGCCGCTGACCAGGAACTGCGCCTTGCCCTTGAAGATGGGCATGACATGCTCGTCGTAGCTGCGCTTGATGGGGTCCATGATGAGGTCGCCGGCCTTGACCATGCCGCCGAAGAAGATAAAGGCCTCGGGACTGGAGAATGCGGCGAAGTCGGCACAGGCCTCGCCGAGCATGTGTCCGGTGAACTCGTAGATTTCCTTGGCCAGCTCGTCGCCCTTGCCGGCAGCTATCGATACGTCCAGCGACGTGATGTCCTCGGGATTCATCTCCCGAAGGACGCTGGGACGGTCGGTCTTGGCCAGCAGCTCGCGAGCCGTGCGGGCTACACCCGTGGCAGAGCAGTAAGCCTCCAGGCAGCCTGTGCGGCCACAACCGCAGGAGCGTCCTTCAGCACCGCGTACCATCGTGACGTGGCCTAACTCACCGGCAAAGCCGTCGTGACCATAGAGCAGCTGTCCGTTGACGACGATGCCCGAACCCACACCCGTGCCGAGGGTGATGACGATGAAGTTCTTCATGCCGCGAGCCACGCCGTAAACCATCTCGCCGAGGGCGGCAGCATTGGCGTCATTGGTCAGTGCGACGGGGATGCCGCCCAGCTGCTCGCTGAACAACTGTCCCAGGGGAACCACGCTGTCGTGGGCCCAGGGCAGGTTAGGGGCAAATTCAATGGTGCCCTTGTAGTAGTTTCCGTTAGGTGCACCGATACCCATGGCCTTGATCTTCTCAATGCCGCCCACCTGTTCGATGATAGGCTGCAGTGCCTCCACCGATGCCTTCACATAGTCCTCGGCCTTGGTGAAGCCACCAGTCTTGATGGCAGTCGTTGCCTTGATTTCACCACGGGCATCCACGATGCCGAATACGGAGTTGGTTCCTCCTAAGTCCAAACCGATGACATACGGTTTGATTCCTTGCTGTTCGTTCATTGTTCTTTATTGTTTTAAGTTGTGTAAGATTCGTTTCGTTGCTGCAAAGATACAACTTTTTGAGTTCATAGTTCATAGTTCAAGCATCATAGTTTCGCGAATTAACAAAGTTTTGCTAAATCACGGTGAAAGCTTTTTCAAAAGTCGGACTGTCTGCCCGCATTTCAGTCAGTGCGCTGAGCCTTGTGAACCAGTTGCATGACCTTTTTGTGTTATTGTTTTCATTTTTTTCCGTCAAAAGTATTGTAAATAGAAAAAAAAGAAGTATCTTTGTAACCAAAAAGCAAAATGGATGATTTATGCGAAACCTGAAATTGTATGTGATTATCTTGCTGATTGCCCTGACTTCCTGCTCGCAGAGTAGAAAGGAATATAAAATAGGTGTGTCGCAGTGCTCGGCGGACATCTGGCGCGAGAAACAGAATGCAGAGTTGCGGATGGGTGCCTACCTACAGGGTAACGTGGAACTGCGCTTTGCTGCTGCCTATGACAGTGACGAGCGACAGGTGCAGCAGATTGACAGTCTTGTGGAAACGGGCATCGACCTGTTGATTGTTGCACCTAATCAGGTGGCAACCATCTCGCCTGCCATTGACCGCGCCTTCGACAAGGGCATCCCTGTCATTGTGTTCGAACGCAAGACCAACTCGCAGAAGTACACAGCCTTCATCAGTGCGGACAATTACGAGATGGGTCGGGTGATGGGCGAATACATCGCCTCGCAGTTGCACGGCAAGGGCCGTGTCATGGAAATCATGGGACTTGAAGGTTCGTCGCCTGCCATTGAGCGCCACAATGGCTTTGCCGAGGCCCTGAAGCGTTTCCCCAACATAGAGGTCGTGGCTACGCTTCAAGGCGACTGGACAGAGGAGAGTGCTGTCAAGGCTGTGAAAGCTTACCAAGGCGACTTGAGCAATATTGACTTCGTTTTTGGCCAGAACGACCGTATGGCCATGGGTGCCCGCAAGACACTCTCAGCTCTCAATGGTGAACTCTCCACTAAATTTTGCGGCATCGACGGTCTGCCGGGCGAGAACGGCGGCATCCGATTGGTGCGCGACTCCATCCTCGATGCTTCTTATATCTATCCTACTCATGGCGATAGGCTTGTACAATTAGCCGTTGATATTCTTGAAGGAAAGCCCTACGAGAAAGAAACGCTTCTGATGTCTGCCTTGGTCACCCGCGACAATGCCCGTGTGCTGCTGATGCAGAACGAGGAGATGATGCGGCAGTCAGACTATCTTGACCAGTTGCACCATCGAGCCGACAATTATCTCGATCAGTTGGATACACAACATCTCATCAACTGGATGTCTCTTGGCGTCATTGCCTTGCTGCTCATCATTATGGTATTGTTCTATCTGTACTACTTGAAGAAATTTGCCATCCAGCGGGAGCGTGTTGCCAATACCCTGTGGAACATGAAGCCAGAGGACATCCCTCAGGCAGCAGCACCGGAGGCATCTGAAAGTCCTGAGGAAACGGCAGAGGATGAACCAGTAGCAGCATCTCTTTTTATCACTCGCTTTAAGGAAGCAGTAGAGAAACGTTTGGACGAGAGTGAACTCAGTGTTGAGGACTTGGCTGCCGATATGAACCTGAGCCGCGTGCAACTCTATCGCAAGGTGAAGTCGTATACAGGCTCTACGCCAGTAGAACTGGTGCGCACGGCCCGACTGAACCGAGGCTACCAACTGTTGCTGACCACGGATAAGAGTGTCAGCGAGGTGGCCTACCAGGTTGGCTTCTCGGCACCCTCGTATTTCACCAAGTGTTTCAAGGAAGAATACGGACTTTTGCCGGGCGATCTGAGGAAGTAGGAGAAAAAAGTGTGAAAAATCGTTCAATGCTTAACACAATTGTTGCATTGAACGATTTTTTTATCTCTGTGAAACATCTTTTTCACCCCATACGCGAAATATGGGCTACTTTTGCGGTATAATTTCAAATAAACATGTTCAATAATTAAAAACAACAAGCAAATGAAACAAAAGAGATGCTTACTGAGTTTCCTGACCTTGCTGCTGAGTACTATGATGTACGCGCAGACGGAGATTACAGGAACGGTGAACGACGCCATGGGACCGGTCATCGGTGCCACGGTGATGGAGAAGGGTACCAACAACGGTGCTGTGACCGACTTCGACGGCAACTTCAAGTTGAAGGTGGAAGCCGGAAAGACGCTGGTGTTCTCGTACATCGGCTACAAGACTATTGAGTTGCCCGCCCAGCAGGGTATGCAGGTGACGATGGAGGACGACGCCCAATCGCTGAACGAAGTGGTGGTGACGGGTTATCAGGTACAGCGCAAGGCCGACCTGACAGGCTCTGTCGGCGTGGTGGAGACCAAGGACTTCAAGAGCAGCAACACCGACCCGATGTCATCGTTGCAGGGTAAGGTGCCTGGCATGACCATCAGGTCGAGTGGTTCACCCTCCGGCGAGGCCGACGTACACATCCGCGGTATCGGCAGCATGGGCGGTTCGAGCACGGCACCTCTTTATATAGTAGACGGTATGCCGTACAGCGGTTCGCTCAACAATCTGAACGCAAACGATATTGAGACCATGCAGGTGCTGAAGGATGCCGCCTCGGCCTCTATCTACGGAAGCCGCGCTGCCAACGGTGTCATCGTCATCACCACGAAGAAGGGCAAGAAGGGCGACAAGATCAATATCGACTTCAACGCCTCGGTATCCATGTCGTGGATGACCCAGAAGATGAAGCTCCTAAACAGCCAGCAGTATGCCACTGCACTGGTTCAGGCCGCCCTGAATGACGGCAAGAACCCGCACGACTATGCCCAGAACTACGGCCTGTCGCTGACGGTGGACGGCGGCACACCTATTTCCGTCTACAATCCTGCCACAGGCGCTATGGAGTCCTATACGGTGGGCGGCTACTACGACGGCTTTATGAATGCCAAGAAGACCATGCTGTACAGCGATACCGACTGGGTAGACGAAATCGGCCGTACAGGTATCACCCAGAACTACGACATTGCTTTCTCGAAGGCCAGCGAGAAGACCTCGCAGCTCTTCTCCTTCGGCTACAAGAAAGCCCTGGGCGTGCTGAAGCATACTGACTTCGAGAACTTCTCGGCCCGCATGAACAACAACTACAAGCTGAACAGCATTATCAGCGTCGGCGAGAACGCCCAGTTCTCTTATTCCAACTCAGTGGACTGCGCTCCTTTGGAGAATGCCCTGAAGATGGCTTCGACGTTGCCTGTCTATGAAATCGACGGCGAGACCTTCTCAGGTCCTGTTGGCGGTATGAGCGACCGTCAGAACCCCATGCGCGAACTCTATCACAACAAGGACAACCGCCTGAAGAAGTGGCGCATCTTTGCCAATGCCTACGTCGACATCACGCCGCTGAAGGGCATGCTGTTCCGCTCCAACTTCGGTATCGACTACACCAACGGCTATATCCGCTCGTTGCAGCACACCTGGGACTCGGACGTCGTGAAGAACAGCACAAGTGCCAGCACAATGTCGCAGAACCACAGCACCAAGTGGACGTGGTCGAACACCCTGCAGTATAACTTCGACATTGCAGAGAGTCACAACCTGAACATTCTGGCCGGTATCGAACATCATCGCGACTTTGGCATCGACTTCTCTGCCCGCCGCGAGGACTATCCCCTCGAGACCTTAGACTACATGTGGCCAGGTGCAGGCACAGGCATCCAGACCATTACAGGCGGCGGCGACAGCTACAAGCTGATGTCTTACTTCGGCAAGGTGGACTACAACTGGAACGACCAGCTGCTGGCTTCCGTCACCATGCGTTACGACGGTTCCAGCCGCTTCGGTAAGAACAACCAGTACGGTTTCTTCCCCTCGGCATCCCTCGGCTATCGTCTCTCCAAGCACATCGATGCCGACTGGCTGCGCGACTGGAAGGTGCGCGTCAGCTATGGCGTGACCGGTAATCAGGGCATGAACTCCAACAACGCCCACTACGGACTCTACATCGCCAACTACGGTTCAGACCGCGAGAACTCCACCGCCTACGACGTCAACCTGCAAGGCTCTGGCACATTCCCCTCTGGCTACTTCAAGAGTCAGTCGGCCAACGAGGACCTGAAGTGGGAGCAGTCGTCACAGTGGAACTTCGGTACTGACTTCTCGCTCTTCGGCGGCGACCTCTACGGCTCCTACGACCTGTTCTTCAAGGAGACCAAGGACATGCTCGTACAGCCCGCCTTCCTCGGTGCCATCGGTTTTGGCGGTCAGACCTGGATCAACGGCCCCACGCTGAAGAACTGGGGTATGGAGCTGAACTTAGGCTATCGTCATACAACAGCGTATGGACTGTCCTACGACATCACGGGCAACGTAGACTTCTACCGCTCGAAGGTGACCTACCTGCCGGAGAACTCGAAGAACTCCTATGAGCACAACGACTACCACAACCTGGCTCAGGACGAGAAGGCCTACGGTTCGCTCATCGGTTATGTGGTGGAGGGACTCTACCAGAGCCGCGAGGATGTGCTCGCTCATGGTCAGGCTGGTGCCCGCGTCGGCGGTCTGAAGTATGCCGACCTCAATGGCGACGGCAAGATTAACGAGGCCGACCGCACCTGGATCTACAATCCCGTACCCAATTTCTCATACGGTATCAATGTCAACCTAAGCTATAAGAACTTCGACTTTACGATGTTCTGGCAGGGCGTGGCTGGTGTCGACGTCATCAACAACCAGAAATACCAGACCGACTTCTGGAGCATCACCGATGCCGGCTCGAACAAGGGCGAGCGCCTGATTGACGCCTGGACACCTGCCAACAGCAGTTCCACGATCCCCGCCCTGACTACATCGAACGGTGCCGACGAAGGCCGTCTGTCTTCCTACTTCGTAGAGAACGGTTCTTACGCCAAGATGCGCACCCTGCAGCTGGGCTATAAGCTGCCTACTCCCGTGGCCAAGAAGCTGCTGCTTACCAGCGCCCGTGTCTATCTCTCAGGCGACAATCTCCTGCTCATCAAGTCAAGCTCCCTGACCTGCTCTGACCCCGAGAATACAGCATGGGACTATCCTCACACCGCTTCCTTCACGTTCGGCATTCAGGTAGGATTCTAATGCGGGCTAAAGCCCTAAATAATAAATAAAAAATAAGAAAAAAAAAAGACTACGATTATGAGAAACATGATATATGGAAGAAAACCGATAGGTTTATTCATTATTATTTATTCATTATTATTTAGCGTAGCGCTGACTTCCTGTACCGTTGACGATGTGAAGCCGCAGGGCACGCTGGACGAAGAGACAGCCTATTCAAGCCCCGACAAGCTGGTTACCGCAGCATACGCCAAACTGGGCGACGACTGGTATTCCTATCCGTTTAATCTCTGGCCTTACGGCGATATGAGTGCCGACGACTGTCTGAAAGGCGGGTCTGGTGAGAACGACACCGGCTATCATCCCATGGAGATTTTCTCTACCTTGCAGCCCGACCGTGGTGAGTTCGATGAGTTGTGGTATCAGCTTTACAGCGCCATTTCCCGTTGCAACCGTGCCATCGAGGCCATCAACGAGATGGAAACACCTAACGCCCAGCTGATGGCAGAGGTGCGCTTCCTCCGCGCCCACTTCTATTATAAGTTGCAGCAGATGTGGTACGAGGTGCCCTTCATCACCGAAGGCATGACCAATGCCGACATCGAAGCTACACCACAGAGCTCACACGACCAAATCATGCAACAGATCATCGACGACTTCCAGTATGCCTACGAGAATCTGGCCGAGGCCGCTCCCGGCACTACCGGACGTGCTCACAAGGTGGCTGCCGCTGCTTATCTCGCCAAGTGCTACCTGAACTGGGCTTACGGTGACGGCTATGAGGCCAACACCGGTTACAGCCACGTTGACCAGGCGAAGATTCAGAAGGTTATTGAATATACCGAGGTTGTCAAGAACTCACCCTACGATTATCTCGACACCTACGGACACATCTTCCTGCAGGACTATGCCAACTCCGTGGAGAGCATCTTTGCCGTACAGCACTCCAACAGAGCCGACGACGGAACGAAATACGGACGTGCCAACTGGTCGAACATGCTGAATGGCGTCTGGGGTATCTGGTCGTGCGGCTGGGACTTCCACAAACCCTCGCAGAACCTGGTCAACGCCTTCAAGACCCGCAACGGTCTGCCTATGGACGATTTCGATGCTGACCACAATGCGATTGTTGTCAATGGGGCCGACTCTAAGTACAAGTACGATCCCCGTCTTTTCCACACCGTCGGCATGCCTACCTATCCTTATAAGTATGAGGAGCAGTACACGCTGACCAAGGCCAACAGCCGTACCCCCAACACTTACGGCTACTACTGTTCGATGAAGGAAGTTCCGCAGCGCTCCAAGGGTGAGGACTACGACATGCCCTGGCAGGCCTTTGGCGTCAACGACTACGTGCTGCGTTATACCGACGTGATGCTGATGCGTGCCGAGGCCCTCATCGAGAAGGGCGACATGAACGGCGAAGCCTTGCAGATTATCAACGACATCCGCTCTCGTGCCAAGAAGGATATCAATGCTACCTCGCTTATCGGCTATGCCAAGGATCAGTGTGACATCGCACTCTATGGTGGCTTCGCAACCAAGGACGATGCCCGCAAGGCACTGCGCTGGGAGCGTCGCGTGGAGCTGGCTATGGAAGGCCACCGCTTCTTCGACCTGCGTCGCTGGGGCATGCTCTCTACTACGCTCAACAAGTACTTCGAGACCGAGAAGACCGACGAGTACGACTCTCAGACCTACGCCCTCTACTACAAGGACGCCTTCTTCACTGCTGGCAAGAACGAGTACTTCCCCATTGCCAACAACCAGATGAACTACGTCCAGGGACTCTATCACCAGAACAAAGGCTATTAATGCGGGCTTTGCCCTAAATAAAAAATAAGGAATAATAAATAATAGATAAAAGAGAAGAGTTATGAAAGCAATATATCAATTCATCTGTGCAGTCTGCGTCGTCTGTGGTTTAACAGCATGTCAGGACCGCGACCTCCCAGGCTCTGGTGAGATGCAGATTGCCAGTCCCGACGTGACCCAGATCACCGGCACGCCCACGGGTGACAACAATTACGACTATACGCTGACGTGGCCACAAAGCAACCAGGGTGCTACGATGCAGGTGGCCGTCTATAAGAACGGCACCCAGATGCAGGCACTCACGCCATGCCCCTCCGGCTCGTTCACACTCAAGAACCTGGAGACCAACCAGCTCTATGAGTTCCTCTTCAAATATGCTAACGACAATGCACTCTCGAATGGCGTGATGACCAGCTACACACGTCCTGGTGCCTCGGCTCCGAGCGACCTGAAGTTCGAGCAGATTGACATCAGCGACGACCAGCACGACATGCAGCTGACGTGGAAGGCCAGCCCGGATGCCACGTCGTACATCCTGAAGCTGGTGAACGGCGACGGCAGCCGCACCGTCAGCGAGACCGTCACAGGCACCTCGTACCTGCTGAAGGACGTGCAGATGAAGGAGCGCTGGGAGGCAACACTTATCGCCCAGAACAATGAGGGCCGTGCCCTGCCCATCTACGGCTCGGGCAAGGTGGGTGGCAAGCTGCCCGGCTTCCTCTCCGAATATGCTACGCCCGACGAGCTCATAGCCAACGGCGACGACGACGAGGCCAGCGCCTGGCTGTGGTTCCACGAGAACTATCCCAAGGGCGAGTACATCTACTTCGGCAACATCAACAAGTACGAGGACATCGAGGACTACCGTATGCTCTTCTGGCTGCGCGACATCGAGACGGGCAATGCTGACGACATCTGGAACTTCTCCGATGTGGCCAAGAATGCCGCTCCCTGTATCGAGCAGTACGTCAAGAACGGCGGCAACCTGTTGCTCTGGCAGCACGCCGTACCCTACATCGGCACCATCAACCGTCTGGCCACCTCCGTACTGCGTGGCGTCAGCAATGCCTTCGGCTGCGGCGTCGGTGGCTGGAATGGCGACGTATGGAAGATGGGCGTATGCCTCAACACCGGTTCGTTCTCAAAGGACCTCAGCACGCATCCCATCTACGCAGGCATCCCCACCGAGAAGCTCAACGACAACTGCTTCAAGGCCATCGCCTTCAAGGGTGCAGGCTGGACCGAAGACCACAACTGTCTGTTCTTCGACATCCCTGTGAAACTCACTGGTCTCGACAACACCTCTGAGGAGTGCTATGTCGTTCTGACCGAAGAGTATGGCATCTATCCCCTTGGCACATGGGACAGCCAGGTCAACTGGGTATCTCAGCTCAACGTCTGGGAGGCCAAGGGTGCAGAGAAGGCTCCCGAGGGATTCCAGAAGGGCGCCGGCACCGTGCTCTGCATCGGTAATGGTGGTTGCGAGTTCTCGATGAAGAACGAGGACGGCACGCCCGACAAGAGCGCAAGCCCCAAGAACAACTCCTGCCAGGGGAACATCCTGAAGCTGGCCAAGAACAGCGTCGAGTACCTGATGTCGATTTAAGAGACAGATTTTTTGATTTCAGTAATACAGTCAGTAGATTAGGATTGAGTTAGTAATAGATTGTTTTCAGGAAAAAAAATGCGGGTTGCGTTTGAGAAAACGTACCCGCATTTTACGTTGTTTACTACCCTCGCTCCTTAGAGCGCAATCGGCCCATAGCCCATGCATGAGGTTGTTCCCAGTGCCGTCAGTGCTGCCGTCAGTATCGACACAATCACCTGAATCACGGTCTTCCACTTGTCCTTCTTCATAGCTTCAGTTTTTTTAATGGTTAATGTTTAACGGTTATTGGTTATTGGTTAACGGTTATTGGTTATTGGTTAACGGTTATTGGTTATTGGTTAACGGTTATTGGTTAATCCTCTCCCGGAGTGTCGCTCTCACCGCCGTTGTCATCGCCGTTGTCACCAGTGTTACCACCGTTCTCGCCGGAGTTCGAGCCGCCGTTCTGGGTTCCGCCGTTGTCCGTAGACCCGCCGTTCTCGTTCTGGTTGGCGTTCTCGGAGTCCTCGATGTCGCCGCTGTCGCCGCTGGTCACGCGCTTCAGCACGTTGCCGTCCTCGTCCAGGCAGGTGATCTGGATGCTGGTGTTCTTCAGCTCGTC
>CACXAG010000050.1 GCA_902765585.1 uncultured Prevotellaceae bacterium | reverse complement strand
TTCCATCAGGCGCTGGCTGCTCTGACACTTCTGAGCCAGGGCCTCGAAGGCGGTGCGGACGGTGGAGTCGGCCAGCACGTCTGTATTGCCGTGACGGTCGAGATAGCTCATGTCGCGGCCGGTGGCATAGTGGTATATCTGGACCAGGGGGCGGTTCTGGGCCACCTGTCCCATGGCGTGCTCCATGGAGAGGATGCAGGGGATGTCGGTGGTGCTGCGCCCGTTGACCACGGCGCCGTCGGTGAAGACGGCCGGGAAGCGGTTCATCATGCGCCGCATAATCTGCCGGTGCTGGTGGCCGCCCAGTTCGGTCAGCTCGCCCCATCGGCCGTCAGCGTCGCGCCGTATGCGGTCCAGTCGCAGCATGATGTCGTGGCCCAGCGTCGTCAGCTTGCCCAAGGTGTCGGCCTCCAGCAGTATGCGGTAAGGCACCTCGTAGCTCTGGGCATCGGGGAGATAGCAGGAGCCATAGCGGCCAAAGTGGGAGATATAAAAGGGTTTCCAACCCTCGGGGGCTGGCGTCTGTTTCCATTGGGTGGCTCCGGGATAGGCCATGTCGATACCGGCGGAACAGCGGATGTTCTGTTCTATTTCGTGGTATGGCGACTGTGCCTTCAGACCGTTAGCTAGAAGCAGGATTACTGTCGTAAGCAGTAATTTTCTCATAACATATATTAATTTGAGTGCAAAAATAAAAAATAATTCGTATATTTGCAAATCATTTTAGCAAAAAACGCATCATGGCTAACAAACAACTATGGCAAGACGACTACTGGCTGCTGATGATGCAGGCGTATCTGCAGAAGCCTGTCGGCATCAAACCCACCTACTGCCGCGAGATGGTGGACCTGAGTCTTGAACTGCACATTGCACCCGAAGTGCTGCACGAACGGCTGGGCGACATCGCCCGGCTGCGGACGCCGCGCATAGAGCGATTGTGGAAGGAATACAGCGAGAATCCGCGCCGGCTGAAGCGGGCCGTGAGTCTGCTGCGACAGATGACGGCATTCAATACGGGCGGCAGCTTCTTCGACGGCATTGCCATCCGCGAGACCTTCGAGCGCGACTTCCGTCCGCTGGCCGAGGACGAGCAGCTGACGCCCGTCATGCTGACGCTGATACTCGACCTCTACTTCCGCCTGACCCCCATCACCATGGTCGCCGAGACCCCCGAGGTGCAGGAACTGGCACGGCTGATGCGCATCCCCGTGTCGCTGGTGGTCAGCGTGCTGGAGGTGTTCCAGCATTGCGACCCCTACCTGAACCGCCACGACGTGACGTTCAGTCCGCTGCTGCTGCCCTGTCAGCAGGTATGGCAACAATACGGCAACGGCGACACCCGCGAGCTGGCTGACTATGCCGAAAAGCTGAAAGCGTACTTTGAAAGATGAAAAATGAAAGATGAAAAATGAAAGATTAAAATGGGAAGATTAAAATGGGAAGAGTAGAAAATTGGAAATTAAAGCTTAAACATCATATTATATGAAGAAACTATTCGTCACGGGACTGACGGTCCTACTAACCGCAACAACTATGACTGCACAAAAACTGCAAAGTGACAACATCGACGAAGTGCTGAAGGCCATGACGCTGGAAGAGAAAGCCCAACTGCTGGTAGGCGGTGGCAACACCAGCTTCGTAGGCTCGGGAGCCATGATGGGAAGCCAGAAGAAGCTGGTGCCCGGTGCTGCCGGCATCACAGTAGCCATCGACCGGCTGGGCATCCCCGCCACCGTGCTCTGCGACGGGCCTGCCGGCGTACACATCGACCGCCAGCGCGAAAATGATCCTAACGACTATGCTGCCACGGGATTCCCCGTAGGCACCTGCCTGGCTTCGACGTGGAACACGGAACTGGTGGAACAGGTGGGCCAGTCCATCGGCAACGAGACGCTGGAGTATGGCTGCGACGTCATCCTCGGTCCCGGCCTGAACCTGCACCGCAGTCCGCTGTGCGGCCGCAACTTCGAGTATTTCTCTGAAGACCCCGTCGTCACCGGCCTCATCGGTGCTGCTGTCACCAAGGGCATCCAGAGCCAGGGCGTCGGCGTGTCGGCCAAGCACTATGCCGTCAACTCGCAGGAGACGGCCCGCACGAAGGTCGACGAGCGCGTCTCGCAGCGTGCCTTGCGCGAACTGTACCTGAAGGGCTTCGAAATCGTGGTACGCCAGAGCAATCCCTGGACCGTCATGTCGGCCTATAATAAAGTAAATGGTACGTACGCCCAGATGCACCGCGACCTGCTGACCACCATCCTGCGCGACGAATGGGGATTCCAGGGCATCGTGATGACCGACTGGATTGGCAAGCGTGCCGACATGCCCGTCTACAAGCAGGTGGAGGCCGGCAACGACCTGCTGATGCCCGGCTATCCCGCACAGGTGGAGGACATCGTCGCTGCCGTCAAGAGCGGACAGCTCGACATCAAGTATGTCGACATCTGCGTGCGCCGCATGCTGGAGTACATCGTCAAGACCCCGCGCTTCCGCAAGTACCAGTACAGCAAGCCCGACCTGAAGGCCCACGCCCAGGTGACCCGCCAGAGTTCGACGGAGGGTATGGTGCTGCTGAGAAATGAAAAATTAAAGATGAAAGATGAAAAGGAGGCTACGCCCGTGCTGCCCATGAAGAACCTCAAGACCGTCGCCCTCTTCGGCGTCAACAGCTACGACTTCATGTCGGGCGGTCTGGGTTCCGGTTGCGTCAACGTGCCCTACGTGGTCGACATGGTGCAGGGCCTGAAGAATGTCGGCGTGAACACCACACCGCAGCTCACCGAAATCTACCAGAACTACGTGAAGTATGCCAAGGCCAAGCTGAAGGTCGACAAGAACCCGATGATGTGGTTCCTGGATCAGGGCCAGCCCAAATTGGACGAGATAGAGATTACGGAGCGCTGCGTGGCCCACGAACTGCAGGAGGCTGACGCTGCCATCATCACCATCGGTCGCCAGGCTGGCGAGGGCATGGACCGCCAGATAGAAGGCGAGTTCAACCTGACCCGTCAGGAGCTGGACATGATATTCCGCGTCAGCGACCAGTTCCGCGCTGCCGGCAAACCCATCATCGTCATCCTCAATTCAGGCAGCGTCATAGAGACCTGTTCGTGGCGTGACCGCGTGGACGCCATCCTCTGTGTCTGGCAACCCGGCGAGGAGGGCGGCAACAGCGTGGCCGACGTGCTGACCGGCAAGGCTAACCCCTCGGGCAAGCTCACCATGACCTGGCCCGTGGCTGCCACCGACCATCCCTCAACCAAGAACTTCCCGCAGGATATGGACATGTACTCCTACCAGAACATGAAAGGCTGGGGCATACCCATTCCTAACGAGGACTATACCAACCACGAGGAAGACATCTACGTGGGCTACCGCTACTTCGATACCTTTGGACGCGACGTGGCCTACCCCTTCGGCTTCGGCCTCAGCTATACGACCTTTGAGATGAAAGACGAAAAGGTCAAGGTGAAGAATGACTGCGTGGAGGTCAGCGTGACCGTCAAGAATACGGGCAGCGTAGCCGGTAAGGAGGTCGCTCAGGTCTATGTCACCGCCCCCAAGGGCAACATCGAGAAACCCGCCCACGAGCTGAAGGCCTTTGCCAAGACCCGTGAACTGAAGCCCGGCGAGAGCCAGACGCTGACGATGACCATTGCCCGCCGCGACCTCACGTCGTTCGACGAGGCTGGTTCGCAGTGGCTGGGTGAGGCCGGTGCCTACACCTTCGCCGTCGGCAATAGCAGCCGCAACTTGCCGCTGAGCGCAACGGTCCAGCTGAAACAGTACACAGAGAAGACCAACAACGCCGCAGCACCGCAAGAAAAATTAAACATTAAATATTAAATATTAAAGATTAATCAATAAGACATGATTTCATTTACTTTGAGCCTCGTGGCTCTGATTATTGGCTATCTCCTCTACGGACGCTTCGTAGAGCGGGTGTTCGGACCCGACGACCGCGTAACACCCGCCGTGGCCAAGGCCGACGGACTGGACTACATTGTACTGCCCAACTGGAAGGTCTTCATGATTCAGTTCCTCAACATTGCCGGAACAGGCCCTATCTTCGGTGCCATCATGGGTGCCAAGTTCGGACCCGCTGCCTATCTGTGGATTGTCTTCGGCTGTATCTTCGCCGGAGCCACTCACGACTACCTGAGCGGCATGCTCTCCATGCGCAACGACGGTTCGGGACTGCCCAACCTGATTGGCAAATACTTAGGTCAAAGCACGAAAGCGGTGATGCTGGTGTTCACCGTGTTTCTGCTGATCATGGTGGGAACGGTGTTCGTTTACAGCCCTGCCGAGATTCTGCACTCGATGGGCGGCGATACCATGATGTGGGCCGTCATCATCTTCTGCTACTATATCATAGCGACGATGCTGCCCATCGACAAGATTATCGGCAAAGTCTATCCGCTCTTTGCCTTCTCGCTGCTGTTCATGGCGGCAGCACTGATGGTGTGGATCTTCCTGCACTGGCCGACGGTGCCCGAGCTGTGGACGAACTTCTATAACATGGGGGCTGCAACGGAGCCCGACACGTGGAAAGACAACATCTTCCCCGCCCTGTTTATCACCATTGCCTGTGGTGCCATCTCCGGTTTCCACGCTACCCAGAGCCCTCTGATGTCGCGCTGCCTGAAGAGCGAGAAGATGGGTCGTCCCATCTTCTACGGAGCCATGATTACCGAGGGTATCGTAGCGCTGATATGGGCTACGGTGGCAGCTTGGTTCTTCTATGGCGAGCCTGCTCCCGGCTACGAGCTGATAGAGGCTGCAACAGGCGGTTTCCATACGTCGGCACCTGCCGTTGTCAACTTGGTGTGCAACGACTGGTTGGGTATTGTCGGAGCCATCCTGGCTATGCTGGGTGTGGTGGCAGCACCGATAACAAGCGGCGATACGGCATTCCGTAGCTGCCGTCTGATTGTGGCCGAGTGGCTGAAACTGGACCAGCGCCCCATCGCAAAACGACTGCTCATCTGTGTACCGTTGTTTGTATGCAGCTTTGCCTTGCTGATGTGGCAGGTCGGTAACCCCGACGGCTTCAACACCATCTGGCAATACTTTGGCTGGAGTAACCAGGCATTGAGCGTGTTTACGTTGTGGACGCTGACGGTCTATCTGGTCCGTGAGAAAAAGCTCTATTGGATTACGCTCATTCCCGCGCTGTTCATGACTACCGTCTGCAGCACATTCCTATTCATATCCAAACAGGCTTTCGGTCTGCCGGAAACCATAGCATATCCGCTGGGGTGCGCCTGTCTGCTGATAGCCATTGTCTGGTTCTGCCTCTGGTATAGGAAAGAGACACGCAGACAGGCTTAACTAGATGTGCGGATTAGCGCACTGACCCAGATGAGCGGATTAGCGTACTGACAACTCGAAAGGACTGGCTGGTAGGCCGTTCTGGCCATGAAGGTTGGCACTTGGAGCGTCCTTCCATGCATAGCGAACCATGACAGGTGAGGCGATAGGTGACTTGATTGTGACAATGTTACCTTGAGCCTCACCTTTAGCATTGCTGAAACGACCGTCGGCACCGGCCACCTCCAACTCACCGACAGAACCGGTCTGTAATGGCTGGTCGAAAGCGATGGTCACATCGGAGCCTTGCACTTCAGCACTCATGGGCTGCGGAGCAAGCGCCACCTTCTTACCAAAGACCTGACGGTCGAAGCAGAGGGCGACACGCTCAGCCACTTCGCGCTTGCGAAGCGGATGGATGTCTACCGTCTCACCCAGGTCGATGATACAGGCCAATTCGGCGTATGGGTCGTTGACGGCAACGGTACGCTGGGCCTCGCGCAGACGAGCCCAGTTGCTGTTGACAGGATCAAGCTGAGGCGTGATGGGCGACGGCATACCCGTCTGCTGGCGTCCGTCGTAATTGGCCAACTGAACGATGCAGAACGGCAGTTCGGGACGCTGCCAGAGCGTGCGCCAGCTGCCCATCAGCTTGCGTAGGCAGTCGCCGTAGGGAGCAGGATTACCCGTGTTCGACTCGCCCTGATACCATACAATTCCACTCAGCGCGTATGGAGCCAGCGGATGCACAACGGCATTATAAAGCGTGGTAGCCATGTTCTGCAGTCCGACATCGCCACTGGGGCACGACGGCATATTGGCTCCATCGTGGTGCTTCCACTGGCTGCTGAGAGCAATAACATCCTTGGGCAGCGGATTCTGACTCATGCGGTCGGCACCAAAGCAAAGCATATAGGGCTTTTCGGGAATGAAGTGTGCTACACCATATTTATTAATAAAGCGAATGGTGATGACATTGTCGCCCTCGCGAAGCAGCCCCTCAGGAATGTCATAGCGACGCGGCGGGTACTGGTAGTAGGTACGGCCAACCTGCTGGCCATTGACGTATGTGATGTCGGCATCGAACAACGTACCCAACAACAGTCGGGCCGGTTGGCCGGCATGAGCCTTGTCTATTTGGACGTGCTGTCGCAGCCATGTGCTGCCCGTACCTCGCCAGCCCCATTGGTGCTGGTCGATGGTCTGCCAGGCGCTGTCGTCATAGTCCAAAGCAGTAAAGTGCTGGGCGATGCCAACGTCCTGCTGGTCCAACAGCTCATTCCAACGACGGTCTGCCATATTATTGGCCTGAGCTTGGGTGCGAACAAACTCCTGGTTGTCATAGAGTCGCGTTTTCTCAACCAGCATGGGATAGTTCTGCTGTAGGGAGTCAGCTGGTATCCACGCCTCGATGGGCGTACCGCCCCAGCTGTTGACGATAATACCTTGCGGCACACCTGTCGTCTCGAACATCCGCTTGCCCAAGAACGACCCGACAGCCGAGAACAACCAGGCGTTCTGCTTGGTCAGCGGCTTCCAGTTGATGCTGGTTTGCCTGATATCATCCTGCGGCCCGTGGGCGTTCGTTTCGTTCTGAACACGGAAGAGGCGTACCTGTGGCAGGTTGAAAGCGTCAATATCGCTGACATACTGCGGATAGACACGCTCGATGGTCACGTCGATGTTCGACTGTCCCGAACAGAGCCAAACATCGCCCACGAGGACGTCGGTCAGGGTGATGGCGTCATCGGTGGCAGAACCACCCACCACACTAAGCGTGAAAGGACCACCAGCTTTCTGCTTGGGCAGGTCTATACGCCAGCAGCCCTTAGCATCGGCTGTCGTAGTATAAGCCGTCTTGCGGAAGGTGATCGTAACTTGTTCGCCGGCATCGGCTTTACCCCAAACGGGAATGGGCTGGTTGCGCTGAAGCACCATGCCAGACTGGAACAACTGTGGAAGCTGAACTTTGGCTCCAACTGTCATCCAACCTGCAAGAGCCACAAAAAGGAAGAAAAGAAATCGTTTCATCATAACAGTATGTTTTTCTGCAAAAGTAAACAAAAAATGCGATGAAACCAAAAAAAAACACATTTTCTTGTCTCTTGAAACAAAAGTGCATGATATTTGTAACATGATAAAATGTGTGTTTCAGTAGAAACAAGTAACTTTGCACAAAGAAAACATAAAACAATTTAACAAACCATATTTATGACACCTAATGAAACTCAAGGAGCGAAAGGCTTCTACAAGCTGTCTTGGCTACAGCGCATTGGCTTCGGCTCTGGAGACCTGGCACAGAATCTGATTTTTCAGGTCATTTGCACCTACCTGCTGTTCTTTTACACAGACATCTACGGACTTACACCCTCTGCGGTGGCTGTCATGTTCCTCGTAGGTAATGTGGCTAACGTTATTTGGGATCCCATTGTGGGCACGCTGATTGACAAGAGTAACCCACGTTATGGAAAATACCGCTCGTATCTGCTGTATGTCGGTATTCCACTTTCAGGCTTCGCCATCCTGTGTTTCTATAACGGCTTTGCACCTTCTTTGATATATGCCTACGTGACCTATATCTCCATGCAGTTGCTCTATACGTTCATCAATGTACCTTATGGAGCACTGAACTCTTCACTGACACGCGACACAGACGAAATCACCATACTGACTTCCGTACGTATGTTTATGGCCAACCTTGGTGGTCTGGCCGTCAACTCGGGTCTGCCCCTGTTCATCGCCCTGATTGCAGGTGCACCCTCTGACAGTCTTCCGAAAGACCCGTCAGCCTGGTTCACCACCATGACCATCTACGCTATCGTCGGTTTCTGCCTGCTCGCCTTCTGCTTCTCACAGTGTAAGGAGCGTGTCGTCATGGATGCTAAGGCGACAGAAGACGTGAAAGTGAGCGACCTATGGATGGAGTTCATGCGCAACCGTCCTTTGCGTATCCTTGCCTTCTTCTTCATCACTGCTTTCGCCATGATGTCAGTGGGTAATGCTGCAGGAGCCTACTTTATGAATAGCAATCTGCACGGCTCGGCCCAGCAGTTGTCTATCTTCATGGCTTTAGGTTCAGCTCCGGCATTTCTGTTCATGCCGCTGGTGCCCTGGTTCAAGCGCATGGTCGGAAAGAAGAATATGTTCTATCTGTTCTTAGGTGCCGCTATCATCGGTATGGCGATGCTCTATGTTATTTCCAAGATGGAACAGCCGAGTATGACAATGATTTATGTGGCTCAGTTCATCAAGAGTACTGGTGTGATTGTCGCCACGGGCTACATGTGGGCATTGGTTCCTGAGGTCATCTCTTACGGCGAATACACCACAGGCCGCCGCATCTCCGGCATCGTCAATGCCTTGACGGGATTGTTCTTCAAGGCTGGTATGACCTTCGGAAGCATTGTCGGTCCTGCTGTATTGGCATACGTAGGATATGATAGTAAGGTCATCGACCAGACTCCGTTTGCCGAGGAGGGTATCCTGTGGCTGGTCTGCGTCATTCCTGCCATGCTGCTGGGTCTGGCCATGTTCATCATCAGCCGCTATGAGCTAACTGACGAGGTCATTGACGACATCAACAAGAAGATTGAAGCACGCAACAAGTAATATTTGCAACGACGACAAATGAAACAAGCATTATTCTTTATAATTTGTTCTTTATTCTTTAGCTCCGCAGGAGCGCAGACGCTAAAGGATGCCATTGGCAAGTACTGTCTCATCGGTGCTGCCGTCAACCAGTGGCAGAGCGACGGACAGGTGCCTGCAGCAGATGCCGTACTGGCCAAGCACTTCAACTGTGCTGTAGCCGAAAACTGTATGAAGCCCGAGGTGCTGGCTCCGGCAGAAGGCATCTTCGACTTCCGCGTGGCAGACAAGTTCGTCAACTATGCCCTACAGTTAGGCCTGAAAGTCAATGGACACTGTCTGGTTTGGCACTCACAAGCCCCCGACTGGTGGTTTACCAATGGCTATACCGCCAGCCCCGCCTCGAAAGAAGTGTTGAAGGAGCGCCTCATCAAGCACATCAAGACCGTTGTAGGACACTTTAAGGGTCAGGTCTTTGGTTGGGACGTCGTGAATGAAGCTATCATGGACGACGGCACATTCCGCAAGTCACCTTATTATAATCTCTTGGGTGAGGAGTTTATTGAAATTGCCTTCCGGGCAGCCCATGAGGCTGACCCTGAAGCCGAACTCTACTACAACGACTACTCGATGGCGAAGCCTGAAAAGCGCGAAGCCGTATGCCGCATGGTGAAGAACCTGCAGGCCAAGGGCGTGCGCATTGACGGCGTAGGTATGCAGAGCCACAACGGTCTCGACTATCCCGACCTGGACGAATATGAGAAGAGTATTGACGCCTTTGCTGCCTGTGGCGTGAAGGTACTGATTACCGAGCTTGACGTCAACGTGCTGCCCAACCCCGAGGGCTTTGGCGGTGCCGACATCGCCCAGAACTTCGAACTTCAGCAGAAGTACAATCCCTACCCTGCCGGATTGTCCAAGGACAAGCAGCAGGAATTGGACGCCCGCTGGCTCGACCTGTTTAAGATCTATTACAAGCACCGCTCGCAGATTGGTCGCATCACGCTGTGGGGCGTCTGCGACGAGAACTCCTGGCTCAATGGCTGGCCCATTAAGGGGCGCACCAACTATCCCCTGCTCTTTGACCGCCAGTATCAGGCCAAGCCTATTGTGAACGACATTATCAAACTTTACAAATAAACTATTATGGCAAAATTACCACGCTATCTTTTCCCCAGTGACTATATGGCTGACCCCTCAGCCAATGTGTTTAACGGCAAGTTGTATATCTACCCCAGCCACGACTGGGATGCCGGTGAGTGCTTCGACGACGACGGCGGCCACTTCCAGATGAAGGACTACCACGTGCTGTCGTGGGACGACGTCGAGAACGGTGAGGTGACTGACCACGGTGTTATCCTCGACGTGAAAGACGTTCCCTGGGCTGAGAAGCAGATGTGGGACAACGACGTTGTCGAGAAAGACGGCAAGTACTTCCTGATTTTCTCGGCTAAGGCATACGACGGCGTATTCCGCCTGGGCGTTGCTGTTGCCGACAAGCCCGAAGGTCCCTTTATTGCCCAGCCACAACCCATCCGCGGCTCGTTCTCTATCGACCCCTGCGCCTTCAAGGATGATGACGGAGAAGTCTATGTCTACTTTGGCGGCCTCTGGGGCGGTCAGCTGCAGTGGTGGCGCCCGCTGCCCAACGGAATAGCTCCCACTTTTGGCAAATATGGCGATGACAACGGACTCATCGACCTCGGAGCAGCTCCCGACCATCAGGGCGAACTGTTTGCAAAGGCAGACGACCCCGCCATTCCCAGCAATGTGGTACGCATGAGCGGCGACGTCATGCAGTTTGCCGAGGCTCCTCGTCCCGTCGTTATCTTAGACAAGGACGGACAGCCGCTGAAGGCTGGTGACCCCCACCGCTTCTTCGAGGCCAGCTGGATGCACAAGTACAATGGCAAGTACTATTTCTCGTATTCTACGGGTGACAGCCACTTCCTCTGCTATGCCATCGGCGACAACCCCTACGGACCATTCACCTATCAGGGTGTCATCCTCGACCCCGTCGTAGGCTGGACCACCCACCACAGTATTGTGGAGTTCAAGGGTCAGTGGTATCTGTGCTATCACGACTGCGTACCCAGCAACGACATCACGCATCTGCGTTCACTGAAGGTGCAGCGTCTGTACTACAACGAGGACGGCACTATCCAAAAGGTTGTGAATGAGTGAACCCTCAAATGAATAATAACCAACTTATATCTAACTATTATGTGCAGCACCGCGATGAAATCGTGCATTTCATTGCGGTGCGCAATCTTCATGACGACGATGCCCAAGACATGGTGCAGGACATCTTCCTGCGCCTGCTGGGCAGTCGTCACCTCATTACTCCCCAAACACTTCCGTGCCTCGTCTACACGATGGCCCGCAACAGCGTCAGCGACTATTACCGTCGCCGCCGCGTCTATGAAGAATACGAACATTTTATTAAACGTTCAGCATCGGACTCCAAGTATTCCCACACCGATATAGAGTCTGTCATTTCCGCCCGTCAACTCGTAGAGCGCATGGAGCGTTCCCTGGTGCGTCTGCCAGAGTCCTGCGGAAGCATATACCGTCTTCACATCTATGACGGGCTAAAGGTTGGTGACATTGCCAAACAGCTTGAATTACCCTATAAACAGGTTGAAAACAGACTTGGCCAAGCCCGACGTCATATCCGTCAACAATTCAAAGCGTGCGTTTAAAAGTAAGATTTTAGAGGTATTGCCTGACGACAAGTAAGAAGCAAGGGGGGCAATTATCAATTATTAATTTTCAATTATCAATTAGGCCGTAGGCCGCAATTACCGTATGCGCCGTCATTTATTCTTTTTTATTGTTTATTTATTATTTAGCGAATGCGCCTTTGTGTCGGCACAACGTGAGGTGCCCCTCGTTTATGACGTAGAGAATACTGGCAGCAACTACGCGCGCCCCGTGCTGCCTGCCCCAGAGGAGTTGCCCGTAATCCATGAACTGCCAGACGCCCTGGAAGGTGTCAGCAGTTTTGCTGACTGGTCAAAGCGCCGCAGCGACATCGGTCACATGATACAGCACTATGGCATCGGCACCAAACCAGCGGTGGAAAAAGGACAAGTGGCCGCACGCTTAGAAGGCGATACGGCTTTAGTGGTCGATGTAACCGTCAAGGGCGAGACACTGACGCTACGCTCTGTCATCCACTATCCGCAAGTGGGACAGCCGCCCTACGCCCTGATGATTGGCACGAGCATGATGTCGCTGCCTCGGCAGTTGTTTGCCGACCGTCCCATCGCCATCATGACCTTCCACGAAAAACAGGTCAACGACTATGGACAATGGGGACCGCACCATGATCGTGGCGAGCATCCGTTCGACCGGCTTTACCCTGCGCTTACTGCCAATGGTGCCTACAGCGAATGGGCATGGGGCCTGAGCCGCCTGCTTGACGGTCTACAGCAGTTAGGTTCTGAGGTGACAAAGATAGACATGCACCATATCGGCGTCACTGGCTGTTCGTATGCAGGCAAGATGGCACTCTATTGTGGTGCCTTTGACGAACGTGTCGCACTGACTATTGCCCAGGAGCCTGGCGGCGGTGGGGCAGCAGCCTGGCGCAAGTCCCATGAGTCGAAAGAAAAGGTGGAGGACATTGACAAGACGGACTACCACTGGTTCCTGGAAAGCCAGCGCGAAAACTTCAGTGGCGACAACGTCTACCGTCTGCCTTACGACCAACACGAATTGTGTGCTATGGTATGTCCGCGAGCACTCTTGTTGCTTGGCAACCCAGACTTCGCCTGGCTCTCCGACCCCGCCATGCAAGCCTCAGCCGAAACTGCCGTCAAAGTATGGGAACGCTTTGGCATCAGCGACCGCATGAGTTGGAGCATTGTCGGAGGACACGGCCACTGCCAGCTTCCAGAGAGCCAATGGCCCATCGTTCAGTCTTTTATCGACCGTTTTCTTTTAGGTATTGCCGAATAGCAGCGACGAGGGCATCGTTCTCGTTGGCCCGCTGGGCGGAAATGCGGAAGAAATACTTGGAGAGTCCGTGGAAATTGGAACAGTCACGGATTAAGATGCCGTGGTCGTGAACCAGGTAACGTTTCAAGTCCGCAGCACTCTGATGCTCCAGTTCACAAAGCATAAAGCTGGTCTTCGTCTCGAAAACGCGGACACCCTCAATGGCCCGCAGATTGGTACGCAGCCGTTCTGACTCTTTCAGATAGGCATTCAGGTCGGCAATAACGGGCTTGCCCTCCGTGACGAGAAACTTGCCTGCCTCTAAAGCCAACGAACTGATAGCCCACGGGTGACGAAGACTGCGCAGCAGCTGGATGTTATTAGGATGTGCTGTGATATATCCCAGACGGAGCCCAGGGACACCGTATGTCTTACTCAACGAATGCAGAATAAACAGGTTGGGCACCCCCTGCATCTCACGGGCAAGCAGCAGAGGTTCCTTGGTATAACCCTCGTACGACTGGTCCACGACAAACGAATAGCGTGGTGACCGTCGGACCAGATAGTCCATAAAACCCTTCATCAGGACATTGCCCGAAGGGTTGTTGGGATTACATATCCAGTAGACGCGGTCACGCGGCAACTGCGTGATGTCGTCGTTCTCGTAGGAAATAATATGGCGGTGTTGACGGCAGGCATCCGTATACTCATTGAACGTGGGCTGGGGGATGACGGATGCACTACCATGAAAAAGCTCTGCAATGAGATAGATAGCCTCGGTAACGCCGTTTGTGACCATCACACACTCTGGCGAGACACCTTCCTTCAGCGCTATGAGTTTCTCAAGACTGACAGGCGTAGGCTCTGGATAGTGGCTGACAGCATCGAAATGAGCCATGATGTGCTCTTTCAGCGCCGTCAAGTCAGCATGCTGATAGATGTTGGAGCTGAAATTAATCTTCACCAAGTCACCATAGCGGTAAATATCGTCACCGTGTCCTTCTATCATCTTTCATCTATCATTTTTATTTTTTAATCTTTCATTTTCTCACCTGTATGGTTAGTGTGTTGTTGTCGAATGTGATTCCGTCACGTTCTATAAAACGACCCAGGGCACCTTGGGAGGCTAACTCCTGAGGAGTGCCGACACTCAAGACAGACTCAGGCTCCATCAGCCAGATGCTGTCTGCCAACTGGAGGGCGAGTTCCACGTCGTGGGTAGACAGGAAGATGGTCTTCTCCTCCTCAATAGCCAGCCTG
Organism: uncultured Prevotellaceae bacterium; assembly: GCA_902765585.1. Classification (GTDB taxonomy): domain Bacteria; phylum Bacteroidota; class Bacteroidia; order Bacteroidales; family Bacteroidaceae; genus Prevotella. The sequence continues at coordinate 667 of CACXAG010000050.1, read as the reverse complement.
CGCAGCAGCTGCATAATCTCGACCTTGCTGGGAAAGTCGAGAAAGGCTGTCGGCTCGTCCAGGTAGATGACTGGCGTCTGCTGAGCTAACGCCTTTGCTATCATCACCTTCTGCCGCTCACCGTCACTCAGCGTCTGCACCATGCGGTCCTGAAGCGCCTCAATGCCGACCAGACGTAAGACGTCATCGACTATCTTCTGGTCGTCATCTGTCAGCGTACCCCAGAAGCCCGTATAGGGCGAGCGTCCCATGCCCACCATCTCGCGGGCTGTCAGATTCTGGACGTCGGGCTTCTCTGTCAGCACAACACCAATGAGCCGACTTAATTCACGGTCAGACAAACTGGTCAGCGACTGTCTTTCTGCCGAGGGGGTATTCAGCAGTATCTCACCGCTTAGTGGTGGCTGGAAGGCAGACAATGTGCGGAGCAGTGTCGACTTGCCGATACCGTTCTGACCTAACAGACAGGTCAGCTTACCGCTTTCGATGGACGCACACAGCCCGCTGGCAACCACCTTCTGATTGCCTTTCGCCAGATAACCGATGCTCAATGCTTGTAGTACTACTGTCTGCATAGTCGTTTTGTGGTTTGCTACCCCAACAGGCGGTGACCCAGGTCCTGTTGGCGGCAGAGATCGGTGATGTGGAGTATCTGCTCGTCCAAGAC